>SDZP01000193.1 GCA_004144935.1 Caulobacteraceae bacterium
TGCCCACCCCCCACGAAGCTTCTACCGTTTCGCCGCATCCGCGCGGTGGCCAAAGCCCATGCCGGACATGGATCGGCGGGGATTGTGATGGCGTTGGTGAAGACCTCTACCCTGGCCGGCAAGGGCCGCGCCAAACCGGCCGCGGCTGAGGCGGAAGTCGTGGTTCGGGGGCCGGCGAAGGCCGCTCCCGGGGCCCGGGCCCGGACTGCGCACACCGCCGCCGAGCGGCTGTCGGCGGCGACCCAGGAGCTGGCCGGCGGGGTGACCCAGGCCTCGAGCGCGGCAGAAGAGCTGCGCCGGTCGATGGAGCAGATCTCGACGGCGGCGGAGGAGGCGGCCGGGGCCTCGCAGGAATCCCTGGCGGCCATCACCGGCCTCGCCTCGACCTTCGTCCAGGCCCGCGCCCGGGCCGACCGCTCGCACGGCCAGAGCCTGGCCCTGCAGGGCCAGCTCGGCGAGGCCTCGGCCCTGGTCGAGGCCGCCGTCGAGGCCATCGAGGCCAATGCGGCGCGGCAGCTGAAGTCGGTGGAGGTCACCCGCCGGCTGGAGCAGCAGGCCGCCACCGTCGGCGAGGTCACCGGGGCGGTGGCCGACATCGCCGACCAGACCAACCTGCTGGCGCTCAACGCCGCCATCGAGGCGGCGCGGGCCGGGGATCATGGCCGCGGCTTCGCCGTCGTCGCCGACGAGGTGCGCGGCCTGGCCGAGGTGTCGGAAGCCCGCTCCCGCGAGGTCGGGGCGCTGACCGCCCGCATCGTCGAGCAGGTGCAGGATGTCGCCCGCCGCATCGAGGCCGCCGCCCGCACCGCCGACCAGGAGGCCCAGGCCGGCCGCAAGGTGGCCGACGACCTGCAGGCCATGCGCCAGGGCCTGGGGGCCATCGCCGAGGGCAGCAAGGCCATCCTGACCGCCGCCATCGAGGTCGATTCCGCCGTGCGCGAGGCCCAGGCCGGATCGGAAAACGTCGCCAGCGCCGCCGAGGAACAGGCCGCCGCCGCCGCCGAGGCGCAGCGCGCCATCCAGCAGCAGAGCGCCTCGCTCGACGAGAGCCAGGCCACCGCCGAGTCCCTGGCCGAGCTGGCCGAGGGGCTGCGGTCGGGCGCCGCCGACGATGTGCTGGCCGAGCAGGTCAGCACCGCCGCAGAGCAGCTGTCGGCCACCATCCAGGAACTGGCGGGCGCGGCCGGCGAGATCCTCACCGCCGTCGACCAGATCGGCCGCGGCGCCCAGATCCAGGCCGCCGCCACCCAGCAGGCCAGCGCCGCCATGGCCCAGATCCAGCGCTCGGCGACGGCCACCGCCGCCGCCGCCGGCCAGGCGCTGGACCAGGTCGCCGCCTCGCGCCAGCAACTGGAGGCCAGCCGCGCGGCGGTGCTGCGCCTGGCCGAGGGCGTGGCCGGCGGGGCCGCCGAGACGGCGGCGCTGATCGGCCAGCTGGAGGCGCTGGAAACCTCCGCCCAGACCATCGAGCGGATCGTCGAGGGCATGGCCCTGGTCGCCGTGCAGACCACCATGCTGGCGGTCAGCGGCTCGGTCGAGGCGGCGCGGGCCGGCGAGCAGGGGCGGGGCTTCTCGGTGGTCTCCACCGACATCCGCAACCTCGCCCGGGCGTCGGGCGACAACGCCGCCCGGGCGCGGGAGATCGTGCGGCTGATGCAGGCGCAGCTGGCGCTGGTCCGCCGCGACCTCGAACAGATCGGGGCGGTGGCCGGCAGCGAGGCGCAGAAGAACCGCAAGCTCGATGACCGCCTGGCCGCCGTGGCCCGGGTGGCCGACGAGCTGCAGTCCGGCAGCCAGGAGGTGCTCGACGCCGCCGGCGCGGCCCGCACCATGGTCGACCAGGTGCTGGCCGGCGTCGCCCAGATCGCCGCCGTCGCCGAGGAGTCGAGCAGCGCCGCCGGTCAGGCCGGGGCGGCGGCGCGCCAGCAGTCGCGCGGGGCCGAGGACCTGGCCGCGGCCATCGAGGAGATCGCCTCCCTGGCCGACGAGCTGCGGACTCGCGACGCCTAGTGACCGGCGTCCGGACCAGTCCCTACATCACCTTCTTCGTCGGCGAGGCGCAGTACGCGGCCGACGCGGCCGACGTCTCGGAGGTCTTCCGCCGGCCGCGCATCACCCGGGTGCCGGGCGGGCCGCCCAGCCTGCTGGGCATCGCCGGCCTGCGCGGGGCGGCGGCGCCGGTGGTGTCGCTGGCGCGGCTGCTGGGCGGTGAGGACAGCGCGGGCGCGGACTCGCGGCTGCTGCTGCTGGCCGGCGGCCAGACCATCGGCCTGGCGGTCGACCGGGTCGGGGCCCTGACCCGGCTGCCGGCTCCGGACGGGGCCGCGGCTCCGGGGGGCTTTGGGCGCCTCTATGCGGTCGAGGACTCCGCCCTGCGGGTCCTCGATCTCGACGGCCTGCTGCGCCGGGAGTTCAGCCAGGGCTTCGGTGACCGGCGGGCGCAACGCCTGGAGACGGCGGCGCCCGAGGTCGCCGCGCCGGCCGAGGCGGAGATCGCCCTGCTGGCCTTCGAACTGGCCGGCCAGGCCTACGCCCTGCCGCTGGAGGAGGTCAGCGAGGCGCTGACCCTGCCCGACCGCCTGGCCTCGATCGCCCAGGCCGAGGACGCCGTGCTCGGGGTCATGGAACTGCGCGGCCGTCTGCTGCCGGTCGTCTCCCTCTGCCGGCTGCTCGGCCTTGCGACCGGCGATGCGGCCCCCGCCCGCGTCGTGGTCACTCGCATCGGCGACGCCATCGTCGGCCTGGCGGTCGACCGGCTGAACGCCATCCTGCGGGTGCCGCCCCGGGCCATCGACGCGGCCCCGGCCGTGCTCAACCGCGGCGCGGGCGAGGCCCAGGTGCAGTCGATCTGCCGCCTGCCGGACGGCTGCGGCCTGGTCGCCATCCTGTCGGCCGAACGCCTGTTCCGCGACGAAAAGGTCGCCCACATCCTGGCCGACGGCCGCAGCGGGGACGCCCGGATGACTTCCACCCAGGCGGGCGACGCCCAGGCCGCCCCGGTCGACCGCTACCTGATCTTCCGCATCGGCGGCGACGAATACGGCCTGCCGCTGGCCGCCGTCGACGAGGTCGTCCGCCTGCCGGACCGGTTGACCCGGGTTCCCCGCGCCCCGGCCTTCGTCGAGGGCGTGCTCAACCTGCGCGGCAAGGTGACGCCGATCATCGACCAGCGCAGCCGGTTCCAGGCCGCCGCCCCCGCCAGCGACGCGCGGCCGCGCATCATCGTCACCAGCGTCGAGGGTCGCCAGGCCGGCTTCATCGTCGACAGCGTCTCCGAAATCCTCGGCCTGACCGCCGACCAGACGGAGACGACCCCGGAGATGACCGCCGACGCCGGCCGGCTGTTCACCCGCGTCGCCACCCTGCAGGACGGCGAGCGCCTGATCCTGCTGATCGAGCCCAGGGAACTGCTCGACCGCGCCGAGCGCGACCTGCTGGCGGCCATGGACGCGTCCGGGACCGCGGCGGGCACGTGATCCGCCTGCTGGCCGTCGACGATTCCGCCCTGATGCGGCGCCTGATCGGCGAGGTGTTCGCCGATGAGGCCGACGTCGAGGTCAGCTATGCCCGCAACGGCCTCGAGGCCCTGGCCATGCTGGCCGAGGTGGCGCCCCACGTCGTCACCCTCGACATCAACATGCCCCAGATGGACGGCCTGGCCTGTCTCGACCGGATCATGATCGAGCGGCCCTGCCCGGTGGTGATGTTCTCGGCCCTGACTGAGGCGGGGGCCCGCGAGACCCTCGAGGCCCTGTCGCTGGGCGCCGTCGATTTCGTCCTCAAGCCCGGCGGCGCCGTCTCGCTGAAGCTGGACGAATTCGGGCCGCTGCTGGTGGACAAGGTGCGGCAGGCCTCGACCGCCCGACTGGCGAGCAGCCACCGCCTGGCCGAGCGGGTGCGGCTGCGGAGCGGCGGCGCCCTGCCGGCGCCCCGCAAGCGCGTCGCCGCCTCGGCCGGCTCGCGCCCCCAGCGCCTGGCCGCCATCGAGGGCGGCGCGGACAAGCTGGTCCTGGTCGGCTGTTCGACCGGCGGGCCGCCGGCCCTCGACGCCCTGCTCGCGCCCCTGCCGGCCGATTTCCCCTGGCCCATCGTCGTCGCCCAGCACATGCCGGCCAGCTTCACCGGCTCCCTGGCCAGCCGGCTCGACCGGCTCTGCAACCTGTCGGTCAGCGAGGTCGTGCGCCCGACGCCGCTGGAGCCGGGCGCCGTCCACATCGCCCGCGGCGACGCCGACCTGATCATCAGCCGCCGGGCCGGCGGCCTGGTCGCACTGCCGGCCCCTTCGGGCGGCGCCTTCCGCTGGCATCCCAGCGTCGACCGCATGGTCGACAGCGCCCTGGACCATATCGAGGCCGCCCGCCTGGTCGGCATCCTGCTCACCGGCATGGGCAATGACGGCGCCGCGGCCATGACCCGCCTGCGCCAGGGCGGCGGCCGCACCATCGCCGAGGCCGAGGAGACCGCCGTCGTCTGGGGCATGCCCGGCGAACTGGTCAAGGCCGGCGGGGCCGAGGCGGTGCTGCCGATCGACCGGGTGGCCCGCGGCCTGCTCGACCTGGCGGGCCGGCCATGACCGCCCGCGACCGCATCATCCCGGCCCTGACGCCGGAGGAGCTGCGCCGCTTCTGCGAGTTCCTCTACGCCCGTACCGGCATGCAGTTCGGCGAGTCCAAGCGCTACTACATCGAGCGGCGGCTGAACGACCGGCTGGCGGCGACCGGCGCCCTGTCGTTCGCCGGCTACCTGAACCAGCTGCGCTCCGACCCCGCCGAGACGGCCGCCGTCATCAACAGCTTCACCGTCAACGAGACCTACTTCTACCGCGAGGAGCACCAGCTCCGCTGCCTCAGCCAGGACATCCTGCCGGAGATCATCCGCGGCAAGGGCCCCGGCGACCGCATCCGCATCTGGTCACAGCCCTGTTCAACCGGCGAGGAAGCCTATTCCATAGCGCTCTGGCTGCTTGAGAACTGGCGCATGGTCGACGCCTACAACATCGAGATCGTCGGGTCCGACATCGACACCGACGCCCTGGCCGCCGCCCGCGAGGGGCTCTATGGCGAGCGGGCCCTCAGCCGGCTGCCGCCGGCGGTGATCGGCGCCTATTTCGAACCGGCCAGGCGCGGCCGCCGGCGGATCATCGAAGACCTCAGGCAGTCGGTGACCTTCACCGAGGCCAACCTGATCGACCGGGGCGGCATGAAGGAGCAGGGCGTCTTCGACGTCATCTTCTGCCGCAACGTGCTGATCTATTTCGACGACGACTCCCGGGCCCGCGCCGTCGAACATCTGCATGACAGCCTGGCCCCGGGCGGCTTCATCTGTCTCGGCCACACCGAATCCATGTCGCGGATCAGCAGCCGCTTCGCCATCCGCCGCTTCGACGACGCCATCGTCTATCAACGGCCGGCCGGCTGATGGACGAGCTGCTCGCCCAGTTCCTGATCGAAGGCCCCGAGCTGGTGCAGCAGGGCAGCGACGCCCTGCTGGCGCTGGAACAGGCGCCCGACGACCGGGCCCTGGTCGATGACGCCTTCCGGGCGATCCACACCCTGAAGGGCTCGGTCGGCCTGTTCGACCTGCCGGCCATGGCCGTCACCCTGCATGCGGCCGAGGATGTGCTGGGCGCCGTGCGGTCGGGCGTCCGCGGCGCCGACCGGGCCACCATCGACGCCCTGCTGGCGGTGCTGACCCAGACCGAGCGCTGGCTGGCCGCCCTCGAGGCCGGCGGCCTGCCTGAAGATGCCTCGCTGGCCGCCCGCCGCCTCGCCGACCAGCTGAACGCCTCCGCCGCCCCGCCGAGCGAGGCCTCGTCGGACGCCGCGCCGGACTGGGCCCTGGCCCTGCGGCAGGCGGCGCCGTCCGGCTCCGCGCCAGTGACGGCGGTGCGCTACCAGCCGGCCGCCGGCTGCTTCTTCAGCGGCGACGATCCCCTGGCCCTGGTCCGCGACCTGCCGGGCCTCGTCCATCTGCAGCTCGGCCTTCGCGCCGCCGAGGCCGCGGCCGGCGGCTACGACCCCTTCGACTGCCGGCTGGATATCCTGGCCCTGACCACCGCCCCCGCCGCCGAGGTCCGGACCGCCTTCCGTTTCGTGCCGGACCAGATCGAGATCGTCGCCCCGCCGGCCGAGGGCCCGGCCCCGGCCCCGGCGGGCGAGCCGGACACCCAGGGCGCCATCCGCACCCTGCGGGTCGACGCGGCCCGCATCGAGGCCCTGGCGGCCATGGTCGATGACCTGGTCAGCGCCCGCACCGGCCTGGCGGCGGTGTCGTCCCTGGCCGCCTCCGGGGGCGACCCGGCGGTCGTCGCCCGCGGCCTCGCCGCCCAGTCCGACGTCATCGACCGGCTGGTCGGCCAGATGCACGGCCAGGTCATGGCCTTGCGGATGACCCCGGCCGCCCCGCTGCTGCGCCGCTTTCCGCGCGTCGCCCGCGAACTGGCCGCCGCCCTCGGCAAGGAGATCGACTTCGTCGTCGAGGACAACGGCGTCGAGGCCGACAAGGCCATCATCGAGGGCCTGTTCGAGCCCCTGACCCACCTGTTGCGCAACGCCATCGACCACGGCATCGAGCCGCCGGACACGCGCGTCCGGCAGGGCAAGCCGCGCCGCGGCGCCATCCACCTGACCGCCGCGGCGACCGGCGGCCGCTTCGAGCTGACCCTGCGCGACGACGGGGCAGGGGTCGATCCGGCCGCCATCCGCGCCGTCGCCGCGCCGTCAAGTCCGCCGTGCAGCGGCTGGGGGGCCGCATCGCCATCGACAGCCGCCCCGGCCAGGGCACGGCCATGACCCTGGTCCTGCCGCTCACCCTGACCCTGACCAAGGTCATGGTGGTCAGCAGCGACGGCGAGAGCTGGGGCATGCCGATGGAGAGCGTCCTGGAAACCGTGCGGGTGCCGGCCGCATCCGTCACCGCCATCCGGGCGGGGCGGGCCTTCAACTGGCGCGACCGCACCGTGCCCCTGCTGTCGCTCGCCGAGCTGGTCGGCGGCGGGCCGTCGCCGCCGCGGGACGACCACCGGGTGCTGGTCGTGCGCTGTGGCCGCGAGGTGGTCGGCCTCGCCGTCGACGCCATCCAGGACCGGGCCGACGTCGCCGTCCGGCCGCTCGACGGCCTGCTGGCCGGCATGGCCGGCGTCAGCGGCACGACTCTGCTGGGCGATGGCCGGGTCCTGATGGTGCTCGATCCGGAGGCCCTGGTCGGATGAGCATCAGGGTGGAAAGCGAGCGGATTATTCTGGACGGCTACTGTGGCGTCGAAGACGCCGAACCGCTGGCGGCGGCGCTCGAGGCCATGCCGTCGGCCACGGTGGATATTTCGCCCTGTCGACAACTGCACAGCGCCGTGGTTCAAGCGCTGTTAGTCTTCCGGCCCTACATCGAGGGCATTCCGTCCGATCCCTTCCTCAACGCGTTCGTCCTGCCTTCACTCGCGAAGTCGGTCGAGCCCCAGCCCGTGTCACCCGCACGCCTCCCATGATTCAAAGGCCATGAGCGTCAAGAGATGAGCAAGACCGTCCTGATCGTCGATGACAGCAAGCTCGCCCGTATCGTGGTCGGCAAGACCATCAGCGCGCTGCAGCCCGAGTGGAAGAAGGTCGAGGCCGGCAACGCCGACGACGCGCTCGCCGTGATCGCCGATGGCGGCGTCGACCTGGCGATCCTCGATTTCAACATGCCGGGTCGCAATGGCCTGGAACTGGCCGGCGAGATTCGCGCGGCCCATCCAGCCATGCCGATCGCGCTGGCCACGGCCAATGTCCAGGACGAGATCATCGCCCAGGCCCGGGCGCTCGACGCCACCTTCATCCCCAAGCCGATCACCGAGGACGGCCTGAAGGGGTTTCTCTCCGGCGCCGCGCTCAAGCTGCGACAGCGCGGATGACAGGGCAGACCGTCGTGCTGTCGGAACTCGAACACGATGCCCTGACCGAACTGGTCAACATCGGCGTCAGCCGGGCCGCCAGCAGCCTGCGCAACATGGTCGGCGAACAGGTCACCCTGTCGGTGCCGTCCGTCGAGGTGGTCAGCCGCAAGGCGGCCGCCACCCTGATCCAGGAGCGGGAAGCCGGCTCCCTCGTGGCCGTCCGCCAGGACTTCTCCGGCGCCTTCTCCGGCCGCGCCCTGCTGATCTTTCCGGAAGCCAACAGCCTGGCCCTGGTCCAGGCCGTCACCGGCGACGAACTGTCGCCCGCAGACGCCGCGGCGATGGAATCTGAGGCGCTGACGGAGACCGGCAACGTCGTGCTCAACGGCTGCCTGGCGACCATGGCCAACATGCTGAAACGGCCGCTGACCATGGCGCTGCCACACGTCATTCGCGGCGACGGCGAGCTGTTCTTCGAGCTCTCGGCCCGCGAGGACGACCAGGGCGTCGTGCTGTTCCTCTACATCAACTTCTCGATCAGCGGCCGGGACATTCGCGGCTACATCGCCATGCTGATGGATCTGCCGTCCCTGCAGGCCCTGCGGGTGCTGATCGCCGAGTTCATCGAGCGGGTCATGGGCGCCGAGGACCTCGGCCAGCTCGGCCAGCAGGGGTGACCGTCTCGCCGCCATCGGGGGCCGCCGATCCCCGGATCGCCGCCCTCACCGCCGGAGCGGCCGGCGTCTGGCTGTGGAGCGTGCCCGAGGGCCGGCTCTATGGCGACGCCCGCTTCGCCGACCTCTATGGCCTGACTCACGAGGCCCTGGCGGCCGGGGTCGAGACCGACCGCTTCTTCGCCTCCATCCACGCCGACGACCGCATGCGCATCCGCATCGCGGTCGCCGGGATCATGCATGGGGCGGACCTGTTCTCGAAGGAGTTTCGGCTTCCCACCGAGACCGGCGAATCCCGCTGGGTGTCGGCCAACGGGCGGGCCGAGCGCGACGCCGACCAGCGCGTCCTGACCTTCGGCGGCATCCTCACCGACATCACCGAGCAGAAGCGGCTCGAGGAACGTCTGCGGGTCGCCCAGTCGGCCGGCGGGGTCGGCACCTTCGAATACGTCAGCGGCTTCGGCACAGTCGATGTCTCGGAACAGTTCTGCCGTCTGCTCGGGCTGACGACGACCGACGCCGTGGCGCTGCGGGCCGTCAACGCCACCCTGGCGCCGGGCTTCCCGCCGCTCATCGGCGGCGGCGAGGACGCCGTCGACGGGGCGATGGACTACCGCGAATGCCAGATCATTCGTCCGGACACCGGCGAGCGCCGCTGGATCGCCCGCCGGGGCGAGCATCGCAAGGACGGTCCCGGCGGCGCCGACCGCTTCATCGGCGCCATCCATGACATCACGGCCTTCAAGACCGCCGAGGCCAGCCTGCGCGAGCTGACGGCGACGCTGGAAGACCGGGTCACCGAACGCACCCGGGAACGCGACCGGGTCTGGAACAACTCTCGGGACCTGCTGGCCGTCATCGGGCCGGACGGCGGCTTTCGCGCCACCAGCCCGTCCTGGCGCCGGCTGCTGGGCTACGAGCCCGAGCAGCTGGCCGGTCACCGCTACCGCGACTTCATCGTTCCGGAGGATCGGGCCCAGACCGAGGCGGCGCGGGCGCGGGCCCACGAGGGCGAAAATCTCAGCGAGTTCGAAAACCGCTTCCTGCACCGGGATGGCGGCGTCCACTGGATCACCTGGAACACCTCGGCCGAGGATGGGCTGATCTACGCCTACGGCCGCGACATCACCGACGAGAAGGCCCGCGCCGCGGTGCTCGCCGAGACCGAGGACAGGCTGCGCCAGGCGCAGAAGATGGAGGCCGTCGGCCAGCTCACCGGCGGTCTGGCCCACGATTTCAACAACATGCTGACCGGCATCATCGGCGGCCTCGACCTGGTCCAGCGGCGCGTCGCCGAGGGCCGGCTGTCCGAGATCGGCAAGTTCATCGACGGCGCGGTCAAGTCGGCCCACCGCGCCGCCGGCCTGACCCATCGCCTGCTCGCCTTCTCGCGCCAGCAACCGCTCGACCCCCAGCCGATCGACGTCTCGGCCCTTACCCGGTCGATGGTCGACCTGCTGCGCCGCACCCTTGGCGAGCAGGTCAGCCTCTCGGTCATCGCCGACGATGGGCTGTGGCCGGCGGTCAGCGACGCCAACCAGCTGGAAAGCGCGCTGCTCAACCTGGCCATCAACGCTCGTGACGCCATGCCAGACGGCGGACAGCTGACCATCGAGGCCAGCAATGTCGTGCTCGACGCCAGGCGCGTCGCGGCCGATCTCGACGCATCGCCGGGCGACTATGTGCTGATCGCCGTCACCGACACCGGCGAGGGCATGCCGGCCGACGTCGTGGCCAAGGCCTTCGATCCCTTCTTCACCACCAAGCCGATCGGCCAGGGCACGGGTCTTGGCCTGTCGATGATCTACGGCTTCCTGCGCCAGATCGGCGGCCATGCCGAGATCCACAGCCGGCCGGGGGAAGGCACGACCATCTGCCTCTATCTTCCCAGGGCCGCCGGCGCGGCGGTCGCGCCCGGCCTGACTGACCAGACGCCCGTCCCCGCCGCCGGGGCCGGCGAAACCGTGCTGGTCGTGGAGGACGAGGACTCGGTCCGGCTGCTCGTCGTCGAGCTGCTCGACGAGCTGGGCTACACGGCCCTGGCGGCCTCGGGCGCCGAGGAGGCGCTGACGCACCTGCGCTCGGACCGCGCCATCGCCCTGATGATCACCGATGTCGGCCTGCCCGGCCTCAACGGCCGCCAGCTCGCCGAGATGGCCCGCGCCCAGCGGCCGCGGCTGCCGGTCCTGTTCGTCACCGGCTATGCCGCCAACGCCGTCGTCCGGGCCAGTTTCCTGGGCCCGGGAATGGACATGATCACCAAGCCGTTCGCGATGAACGACCTGGCGAGCAAGATCGGCGAAATGGTCGAGCGGTCGTCCTAGGCCTCGATCTTGTCCCGGGTCTTGGTGTCGAAGTCCGAGGCGTCGTGCCGCTCCCACAGCTGGCTCGACGGCTCGCCGAACACCCGGTTGACCATCCGCCCGCGCTTCACCGCCGGCCGAGCCCCGATGGCGTCCGTCCAGCGCTGCACGTTCTTGTAGTCGGCGACCGACAGATACTCCCCGGCCTCATAGACCAGCCCCTTCGCCAAGCTGCCGTACCAGGGCCAGACGGCCATGTCGGCGATGGTGTAGGCGTCGCCGGCCAGGTACTCGGCCTCGCCCAGCCGGCGGTCCAGCACGTCCAGCTGGCGCTTCACCTCCATGGCGAAGCGGTCGATGGCGTATTCGATCTTGAACGGGGCGTAGGCGTAGAAGTGGCCGAAGCCGCCGCCCAGGTAGGGGGCGCTGCCCATCTGCCACATCAGCCAGCTGAGGGTCTCGGCCCGGGCGGCCGGATCGGTGGGCAGGAACGCGCCGAACTTCTCGGCCAGATGGATCAGGATGGCGCCGCTCTCGAAGATGCGGATCGGCTTGGCCGGATCGCTGCGGTCGACCAGGGCCGGGATCTTGGAATTGGGGTTGGCGGCGACGAAACCGCTGCCGAACTGGTCGCCGGCATTGATGTTGATCAGCCAGGCGTCGTACTCGGCGCCCGTATGGCCAAGGGCGAGCAGCTCCTCCAGCAGCACCGTCACCTTCACCCCGTTGGGAGTGGCCAGCGAATACAGCTGCAACGGATGCTTGCCGACCTGCAGGTCCTTGTCGTGGGTGGGGCCGGCGATCGGGCGGTTGATGGCGGCGAAGCGGCCGCCGCTGGCCTTGTTCCAGGTCCAGACCTTGTCCGGGACATAGCCCTCCGGATGGTTGGCGGGCGGGGTCTCGGCGGGCTGGTCGGTCATGGGTCGTTCCTCGCGAAGGGCAGGGGGCTCATGAGCCCAGGTTCTAACTGGGGCGAAGCGTTACGCTTCGCCAGTCGTCCTGCTGTCAAAAAATCTGGGGCCGGTCAGTCCGGAAAGGTCTTGCGCAGCCAGGCGACGATGGCCGAGGCCAGGGCGATGCGGCTGTCATTGTAGCTGTGGTCGGTCCGGAAGGTCAGGCGGGTCGGGGCCGGGCCGCCGCCCGTCTTAGCGGCCTGACCCACGGCCAGGGCCAGGGCGTCGCCGCGCGGGGCCAGGCCGTCGTCGCTGTCGATGATCAGCACCGGCCGGCCGGCCATCTCGGCGCCGTTGCGCGCCCAGTCCCAGGCCTCGACATTGCCGACGATATCGTCGGCCATGCCGTCGAAGGTGATGTTGGTGTAGCTGAGGTCCGGGCTCCAGCTGGCGGCCATGGCGGCGCGCTTGTCCGGGGCCATCGACGGGGCGTCGGCGGTCGGGTCCCAGGCCGAGATGGTGACGAATCCCGCGGCGCCCGGATCGTCCCCGGTCATGACGGTGGCGAAGCCCCCCATGCTGTGGCCGACCAGGACAATGCGTTTGGCGTCGATCACCTCCGCCATCCCCGGATCATGCAGATAGGCCAGCGCCGCCCGGGCGTCCTGGGCCGCATGGGTCAGGGAGAACTGCCCCGGCGATCCCCACAGCCCGCGATAGTGGATGGCCATGACATTCCAGCCGGCCCGCTGCATCGCCCGGGCGAGGTCGAGGTTCAGCTCGGTGCCCGGCAGGCCGTGCAACAGCAGCACGGTCGGATGCGGTCCGGCCCCGGCGGCGACGAAGAACCGCGCCGGAACCTCCACGCCGCCGGTGGGATAGCGGATCTGATGGAGATTGGCCGGGTGGGCCGCGTCGGGCTTCGGGTCGGCGACAACCGCCTGGTCAGGCGTCTGGGCCGGAGCCTGGGCCCAGACGCCTGACCAGGCGGTTGTCGCCGACCCGAAGCCCGACGCGGCCCACCCGGCCAATCTCCATC
>SDZP01000614.1 GCA_004144935.1 Caulobacteraceae bacterium
CGCCTGGACCTGCAGCAGGCGCTCTTCGGCCCCGGCCTGCGAGAGGCTGGACAGCACGCCGCCCAGATGGGCGTGGCCGGCGAAGGTCAGGCCGGTGACCGCGGCCAGATGCAGGTCGAACACCGCCGTCAGATGGTGCAGGGCGCCGGTGTCCTTGACCCAGGCCTCGGGCGCGCCGGAGGTCGAGAAGGTCGCCAAGGTCCGGCCCTCCAGCAGCGGAGCCGTGCCGCCAGACGATGGCCGGTAGCCGAAGTTCATGCTGAACACGCGGTCGACGTAGCCCTTGAGAATGGCCGGCGGCGCGTTGAACCAGAAGGGATAGACGAAGATGAAGCTGTCGATCTTCGCCAGCCGCCGCCGCTCCGCCGCCACGTCGTCGGCGGCGGCGTAGCCTGCGACCGCCGGAATTTCGCCAGCCTGCAGGCGGGGGTCGAAATCCATCCGGTAGAGGTCCCTGATGGTGACCCCGTGGCCCAGCTCCCGCAGGGTGCGGGCGCAGGTGCGGGCTACGGATGCGCAGAAGCTGGTTCGCTTGGGATGGGCAAGGACGATCGCGTGTCGCATGACGGCCGGTCCGCTGGAGGAAGTCGCGGCCTTCTACGCCCATCCGGCGCGGCGAACTTTGATCTCGATCACTGCGGCGCAAGCCTCCTTGCCCCTTCTGCGATCAGCGAGCCGAGGCCCTTGGCCCGGTTGACCTGGATCAAGGCGAACCGCCCGGAATGGGTCAGGTTGAAGCTTCCAGCGGAAGGAAACCCTGAAGATGAGCAAATCGATCGCAAAGCAGGTCCACGACATCGACGATGTCTTCGACGACGTGGTCCACAATCTCAAGAAGATGGCCAAGCATCTGGGTGAGGATGCCGGAGACGCCCTGTCCAAGACGGCGGCATCCGTCGCCCATTCCGCCGTCGAACTGATGGAAGACGCCAAGGCCCAGTCCAAGGTCCTGGCCGAAAAGACCGGCAAGGAGGTGCGCGAGCATCCGGCGGCGACGGCGGCGATCGCCGCGGCGGCGGCCGCCCTGATCGGTCTGGCCATCGCCCAGCGCCGCAAGCCGGCCGCCTGAAGGAAATCCGCCGACCGTCCTGTTCCTCCAGTGTCGGCGCGCCTGCCCCGGGGAGTTCGCTTCCCGGGGCATTTTGTTGTCCGCGTCTCGTGGCCAGGACCATCGAGATCCCGGCGTCGGCCCCTGCGGCCGCATGGCGGTTCGTTGACCCAGGTCAAGGCGGTGGCCGCCGCCCGGCTGTTCCCTGGTCCCTCCCATCCACGAAAGGCAGAGCCGATGTTCCGACTACAGCGCCCCTCCGCCCTGGCGGCGACGACCTTACGGCCTACATCGACAGCCTCGACTGAACCGGAGTCCCCCATGACCGTCATCGTCACCATGATCGAG
>SDZP01000615.1 GCA_004144935.1 Caulobacteraceae bacterium
GACGACGCCGTCCTTGACCAGCATCGAGTAGCGCTGGCTGCGCGTGCCCATGCCGAACTTGCTGCCGTCCATTTCCAGGCCCAGCGCCTTGGTGAAGTCGCCGTTGCCGTCGGCCAGCATGATGATGTCGTCGCCGACGTTCTGGTCGGCGCCCCAGGCCTTCATGACGAAGACGTCGTTGACCGACAGGCAGGCGATGGTGTCGACGCCCTTGGCGCGAAACTCGGCGGCGTGTTCCTTGAAGCCCGGAACATGCTTGGCCGAGCAGGTCGGGGTGAAGGCGCCGGGGACGGCGAAGAAGGCGACGGTCTTGCCGGCGAACAGCTCGTCGCTGGTGATCGGGCGCGGGCCTTCGGCGCCGCTGGTCATGAAGGTGGCGTCCGGCAGCTTGTCGCCGACTTTGATGGTCATCAGGTCTCTCCCTTGCCCGGCACGGGCGTCGATCAAGGCAAATAGAGCCGGCGGGGCGGATCGCCAAGCGGCGTGACTTGAAACGGTCGTGAAGCGCGCCGATGTTGACCCCATGCCCCAGGACCAAGACAGCGAATTTCTCTCCGGCCGGCTGCTGATCGCCATGCCGGGCATCGACGACGAGCGCTTCGAGCGGGCCGTCATCTACGTCTGCGCGCATGACGACCAGCATGCCATGGGCATCACCCTCAACCGGCCCGTCGACGGGCTGAAGATGCCCGACCTGCTGACCAAGCTGGGCGTCACCGTCGGCGAGAACCACCGCGACGACATCGTCCTGATGGGCGGGCCGGTCGAACGCGAGCGCGGCTTCGTGCTGCACACCGACGACTACCGCAGCCCGGCCGGCACCCTGCCTGTGGCCGAGGGCGTGGCCCTGACCACCTCGCGCGAGGTGCTGGCGGCACTGGCCGCCGACGGGCCGCCGCGCAAGGCCATCCTGGCCCTCGGCTACGCCGGCTGGGCGGCCGGTCAGCTGGAGCAGGAAATGCGCCAGAACATCTGGCTGGTCGGCGATCCGGACACCGCCCTGATCTTCGGCGACGACCATGAGCACAAATGGTCCAACGCCCTGGCCAAGCTGGGCGTCAGCGCCGACCACCTGTCGAGCGAGGCGGGGCGGGCCTAGCCCTGCCGTCGCACCGGCGCGACGCCGTCCACGTAGCTTTCGTTCAGATAGACCTCGGCCTCCTGCGGCGACAGCGGCGGGGCGTAGCCGAAGCCCTGGCCGTAGTCGCACCCGAGTTCGAGCAGGCGGCCGGCCATCAGGGCGTTCTCCACCCCCTCGGCGACGACCTCGAGGTTGAGGTCCTGGCCCAGCTTGACCACCGACTGGACGATCTTGGCCGAGCCCGGGTTGGCGCCCATTGTCCGCACGAAGTAGCGGTCGATCTTCAGGGTGTCGAAAGGCAGGCGGGTCAGGTA
>SDZP01000616.1 GCA_004144935.1 Caulobacteraceae bacterium
CGGCAGGCGGCTTCAACAGCACCGCGCTGGGCTCGGCGGCGAGTTCTTCGGGCGATGACAGCGTGGCTGTCGGCGCAGACGCCGAAGCGGCTGCGGCGGGCAGCGTGGCCATCGGCCAGGGTTCGTATGCGGACCGCGAGAACACGGTCTCGGTGGGTGATGTGGGCGCCGAGCGCCAGATCACCAACGTGGCAGCCGGTACCGAGGGTACCGATGCGGTCAACCTGGACCAGTTGCAGGAGGCGACCGCCGACAGCAAGTACTTCCAGGCCACGGGCGAGGGCGAGGCCTATGCATTGGGCAACGACGCCACGGCCTCGGGTTCGGATGCAGCGGCCGAGGGCGATTATTCCACCGCGATGGGCGCCAGCAGTTCGGCTATTGGCCAGGGCAGCTCGGCCTTCGGCAGCGGCGCAGTGGCCTATGCCACCAATGCCACGGCAGTGGGCTTCAACTCCACCGCCACTTCCGATTCGGCCACCGCCATCGGCGGTTCGCTGTACCTGGAGGATGCCGATACCGGCGAGGTGTTGCTCGATGCCACCACCACGGCTTCGGATTTCGGTGCCACGGCACTGGGCGCCGGCGCACAGGCCACCGGCTTCCTGAGCACCGCCAGCGGCGCCAACGCGCAGGCCGGCGGCCTGCAGTCCACGGCCAACGGCTACAGCAGCGTGGCCTCGGCCGATTACTCCACGGCCGTGGGTTCCTTCAGCGAAGCCTCGGCTTCGGGCACCACGGCGCTGGGTTATGGCGCATGGGCCACCGAAGCCAGCGCTACGTCGCTGGGTTATTTCGCCGAAGCCAGCGCCACCAATGCCACGGCAGTGGGCAACAACTCGCTGGCGACCGGTGCCAACGGCACGGCCGTGGGCCAGTTCGCGTGGGCCACCGGTGCCAACAGCACCTCGCTGGGCCAGTTCGCGTGGGCCACCGGCGCCGGTACGACGGCGGTGGGTCGCGATTCCTACGCCACGGGCGCCAACAGCACCGCACTGGGCCTGAGTTCGTATTCCAGTGCCGCCAACAGCGTGGCATTGGGCGCCAACTCGCTGGCCAACCGCGCCAACACGGTATCGGTCGGCACGGCGACGGCGCAGCGTCAGGTGGTGAACGTGGCCGCCGGTACGCAAGGCACCGATGCGGTCAACCTGGACCAGTTGAACGCGGTGGCCGATGTCGCGGCGAACACGAACAAGTACTTCACGGCGACGGGCGCGACTGCGGCTGCGGCCACGGGCACTGAAGCGACTGCGGCCGGTTCAGGCTCCAATGCCAGCGGCAACCGCAGCACGGCGGTGGGCACGAGCAGCGTGGCCAATGCGACCGGCGCCACGGCGCTGGGTGCCGATGCCTCGGCCCGTGCGAACAACAGCACGGCGGTGGG
>SDZP01000194.1 GCA_004144935.1 Caulobacteraceae bacterium
TGATGGCGCCGACATGATGCTCGAGGCCGAGGTGGTCGACGGCCGCGCGGCCGCCCCCCTGATCGAAGCCTGGCTGAGCGATCCCAAGGTCGCCTACCTTCACGCCCATTACGCCCGGCTCGGCATCCTCGAGGGTGATGCGGCAGGGGGCGCTGGCCGGCGCTTCGACCCGCACCCGCAGGACCCCCCGTTCGGCGAGCGCGGCCGCGCCGAGTCCAAACAGCGGGCGGAAGGGTTCGGGGGACAGGCCGGTGACGGTGAAGGGCATTGGGGGTCTCCTTGCTGGCCCGTTTTCACCCCGGCGGCGCCTACCCACACTCCGATCCTTGCGGCGCTTTCATTTGCGCCCATCCGGACCGCCCCCTATATCCCGCCCCAAGCCGGCAATCGGGCCGCACTGCTTGGAGAGAGCCTTGATCATCGCAACGGACCCCCGTTTCGCCCTCAGCCTCTCCCCTGCCGTGAGCTCCCATGTCCGCCTTGATCACCCTGGATGCCGTCTCCGCCGCCACCCCTGACGGCCGACCCCTCTTCGACAACCTGACACTCGCCATCGGCCGCGAACGCACCGGCCTGGTCGGGCGCAACGGCGTCGGCAAGACCACGCTGCTGCGGATGATCGCCGGCGAGGCGCCGCCACGCGCCGGGGCGGTCAGCGTCGACGGCCGCCTGGCCGTCCTGCGCCAGTCCCTGCAGCCGTCGCCGGGGTCAACCCTGGCCGGCCTGCTCGGTGTCGAGACCGCCCTCGCCCGACTCGCACGCATCGAGGCAGGGGAGGGCAGCGAAGCCGACTTCGCCGACGCCGACTGGACCCTGCCGCCCCGCCTGGAGCTCGCCCTCGCCGAGGTCGGGCTCGATGGCCTGGAACCGGACCGTCCGGCTGCCGCCCTGAGCGGCGGTCAGGCCACCCGCGCCGCCCTGGCCGCCGTGCTTCTCGCCGAGCCCGATGTCATCCTGCTGGACGAGCCGACCAACAACCTCGACACCGAGGCCCGGGCCCTGGTCACCGACGTCCTGCGGCGCTGGCGCGGCGGCGCCCTGGTGGTCAGCCACGACCGCGCCCTGCTGGAGGCGATGGACCGCATCGTCGAGCTCTCGCCGCTGGGGGCCAAGGTCTACGGCGGCGGCTACAGCCTCTACGCCGAGCGGAAGGCCGAGGAGGCCGCCGCCGCCGAGCGGGATCTCGCCGTCGCCGCCAGGGATGCCGGCCGGGTGAAGCGGGAGGCCCAGGCCGCCCGCGAGCGCCAGGAGCAGCGCGACGCCGGCGGCCGCAGGTTCACCGCCAAGGGCAGCGAGCCGAAGATTCTGCTGGGGGCCCAGAAGCGTCGGGCAGAGGCCACCGCCGGCCGCGTCGACCGCCTGGCCGATCGCAAGCAGGACGAGGCCCGCCAGGCTCTTGAGGCGGCCGAGGCAAGAGTCGAGCGGACGCGCAGCCTGGCCTTCGACCTCCCGCCCAGCGGCCTGCCCGCCGGCCGCCTCGTGCTCGGGCTGGAGGACGCCGCCTTCGCCTGGCCGGGCGGAGCGCCGCTGTTCGAGCATATCGATCTTGACATCACCGGGCCGGAACGCATCGCCGTCACCGGACCCAACGGCGGCGGCAAGACAACCCTGATCCGTCTTGTCGCCGGCCTTATCGAGCCCACCGCCGGAACCATCCGGCGGCCGGTCCCGGCCCTGATGCTCGACCAGCGCACCGACCTGCTGCGCGACGATGAGACCATTCTCGAGGCCTTCCGCAGGCTCAACCCCACGGCCGAGCGCAACGCCGCCCAGGCCGCCCTGGCCCGCTTCCTGTTCCGCAACACCGCCGCCGACCAGGGGGTCGGGTCGTTGAGCGGCGGTGAGCGGCTGCGCGCCGCCCTGGCCTGCGTGCTGGCGGGCGATCGGCCGCCGCAGCTGCTGATCCTCGACGAACCGACCAACCACCTGGATCTCGACAGCCTGAAGGCGGTCGAGCGCGCCCTGGCGGATTACGATGGGGCCCTGCTGGTCGTCAGCCATGACGCCGTCTTCCTGGAGGCCATCGGCGTGGGGCGCCGCCTGGTCATCGGCGCGGCAACCTGACCACAAAGGCCCGGCCCCGATTCAGCCGCTGTTGCATGCTCGGATAGTGGTGTTACGGGAGCGGCGGGGGTTTCAGGATTTGTCACAGGCATCCGTGATGGTCGGCCGGGTTGCGGCGCGTCTCGTGCGCGGCGGCCCGCCCATGTTCGGGGACCGTTGATGAAGACCCTGGCGATCCTGTCCCGCAAGGGTGGCACCGGCAAGACGACCGTTTCGCTGCACCTGGCCATGGGAGCCTGGCTGGCCGGCAAGGGGGTTCTGCTGGCCGACTGCGACCGCCAGGGCTCGGCCCAGGAGTGGCGGCGCGAGCGGAAGATCGGCGGGCCGGTGGTGTTTTCGACCAAGACGCCGGCGCTGTTCGCCACCCAGCAGGCCGCCCAGCGGGCCGGCCGTGACCTGATGATCATCGACACCAGCCCGTCCGCCGGCGAGGATCTGGCCGACGCCGTCCGCTGCGCCGACTACTGCCTGATGGTGCTGCGGCCCAGCTTCCTGGATGTCCGCGCCATCCGCGAGACCGCCGAACTGGTCGCCCGCTTCGGCAAGCGCGGCGCCTTTGTCATCAACCAGGCCCCGCCGCGCCGGGCCGGCCGCGAGATGGTCTGTGTCGGCGACACGGTGGCCCAGCTGTCCAACCTGGGCCGCCCCGTGACACCCATCGGCCTGCGCGCGCGGATCGCCTACCAGTCGGCGGTCGCGGCAGGGCGTTCGGTGCAGGAGATCGCGCCACACAGCGCCGCCGCCCTGGAGGTCGGCGGGCTGTGGCGCGAGGTCGAGGCGCAGCTGTGGCCGACGGCGGACCAGGTCGCGCCAGGCGGCGCGCGGTCCTAGGCCGAGCGGTTCAGGGCGATCGCCCGGCCGTCCGCCGCCAGCGGCGTGGCGCCGGGGCCGTAGCCCGGGCCGGCGCTGCGCTGGTTGACCACCTCCTCGGCGATGGCCTTGACCAGGCCTTCGGTAACCGTCTTGGCCGCTTCCAGGGCGCGTCCCTGGCGGGCCAGCACCGCATCGAAGCCTTCGGTGGCCCGCATCAGGGCCCGCCGCTGCTCAAGCGAAGCGCCGGCGATCAGCGCCGGCTGGGCGCGAACCCGCGCCGACTCATGGCGATAAAGGTTGGCCAGCCGCGAGGTCTCTTCCAGATGCGCCGCGGCGTCCTGCGGCCGGCGCCGTTCGAACGCCAGGGCCTGGTCGGCGATCAGCCCGGTCAAGCGCTCGGTCAGCATGATAAGTTGGCCGACCCGGTCGGCGGCGTCGTGGGCGTCAAGCGCCATGGGAAGTCTCCTGCAAACCCTGCATCTTCAGCATTTCACGTTCCACGGTGGCCGACAGGCCGATGCCGCCGGACTTGGTCACCTGCTTGGCGACCGCGTCGGTGAAGAACGACTTGAACATCTCCTCGCCCTTGCCGCCGCCGAACGGGGCCTCGGTGTCGACGCCCTTGAACATCTGGGCCAGCATCACCGACAGGAAGCTGGACTCGTAGTTGTCGGCGGCCTGCTTGATCTTCAGGCGCTGGGCGTCGGCCGACGGGGTCTGGCTCGGCAAGACCGTGACCGGGGCGGCGGTGGGGGCCATGGCGCTCATCACATCACCTCGATGTCGGCTTGCAGGGCCCCGGCCGCCTTGATGGCCTGCAGGATGGAGATCATGTCGCGCGGGGTGACCCCCAGGGCGTTAAGGCCGGCGACAAGGCTCGACAGGGAGGCCCCGCTCTTCAGCGTGACCAGCCGGCGGCCCTTCTCTTCATCGACCGCCACCGCCGAATTCGGCACGACGACGGTCTGGCCGCGGCTGAAGGGGGCCGGCTGGCTGACGCCCGGGCTCTCCTGGACGGAGATGGTCAGGTTGCCCTGGGCGATGGCGACGGTGCTGATGCGGACGTTGTCGCCCATGACGATGACGCCGGCCACCTCGTCGATGACCACCTTGGCCCCGTAGTCGGGCTCGACGGTCATGTTCTCGATAGCGGTGACGAAGGGCACGATGCCGGCGCCGATCGGCGGGCGCAGGGTGACGATGGCCGGATTGTCGGCGTTGGCCGTGCCCGGGTACTTGTCGTTGATGACGTTGGCGATGCGGCGGGCGGTGGTGAAGTCGGGATTGCGCAGGGTCAGGCGGATCTGGCCCATGTTGGCCATCTGGAAACCCAGCTCCCGCTCGATGATGGCGCCGCCGGCGATGCGGCCCGAGGTCGGGACGCCCTTGGTGATCGCCGAGCCCGAGGCCCCGCCGGCCGAGACCGATCCGGTCTGCACCGTCCCCTGCGCCACCGCATAGGCCTGGCCGTCGGCGCCCATCAGGGTGGTGACGATCAGGGTGCCGCCCAGCAGGCTTTTGGCGTCTCCCATGGAGCTGACGGTCACGTCGATCGGGCTGCCGGCCGCGGCGAACGGCGGCAGTTTGGCGGTGACCATGACCGAGGCGACGTTCTTGGAGTTGAGGTTGGCGTCGCGGATGTTGATGCCCAGCCGCTCCAGCATCGCTTCCTGGCTCTGCTTGGCCTGGGGCGTGTTGCGCAGGTTGTCGCCGGTGCCGTTGAGGCCGACGACCAGGCCGTAGCCGACCAGGGCGTTCTCGCGCACGCCCTCGACCTCGACGATGTCCTTGATCCGGGAGGCGGCGAACGCTTCGCCCCCCCAGACGTTTTGGGACAGGGTCAGGCCAAGTACCAGAAGGACTGCCGACAGAAGACGCTGCATGAAACTCCACCCCGCGCACGGACAGGTCAGAGGAGTGCCAGAACCGGGCCAGCAATTTCTTCAACAATTTCAGGGAACACGGCCGGGACAGCAGCGGCTGGCGGCAGAATTTGCCCGGCATTAACCATACCGCAAGCGGTGGGCCCGAGACTCGGTCCTCAAGTTCGGGGAACCTCATGAAGGTCGGCAGATCCAGTGGAACGACAGGGGCGGGCGGTCCGTCGGGCGCGCGCGCTCCGGCCGGTGGTTCCGCCTTCAACCTGCCAGCGGCCGGCGCCGCCGGATCGGCCGCGCCGGCGGCCCGGGCGGCCGGCGTCACCGGGGTCGCCTCGCTGGACGCCCTGCTGGCCCTGCAGCAGGCCGACGGCCCCCTTGAGCGCCGCCGCAAGGCCGTCGGCCGGGCCGGCAGGATTCTCGATGTGCTGGACGATCTGAAGCTGGCGGTCATCGATGGCGAGGTTTCCGGCGCTCATCTCGAACGTTTGATGCGCGCTGTTCGCGACCAGCGCGAAAATACCGAAAACCCCGGCCTGGAAGGGGTTCTGGACGAGATCGAGATGCGGGCCTCGGTGGAGCTGGCCAAGCTCCAACGCGCGAAAATTGCGGCATGAACGCACGCCAAACACGACGTTCATTGTGTGCGTTACCCGTTTTGCTATAAGGCCCCGCTCGCTGTGAGCGGGGTAGTGGGGCGTGAGGCGTCAATGCAGACGGCTACGGTTCTTGAAGTGCCAGCGGACTATCGTCCTTCCGAGGACGAGGAGTTCATGAACGAGCGTCAGCTCGAGTATTTCCGAAACAAGCTGCTCGCCTGGAAAGAGGACATCCTTCGCGAATCTCGCGAAACGGTGGCCATTCTCCAGAAGGAGACTGAGAACCATCCGGACCTGGCCGATCGCGCCACGTCCGAGACGGATCGGGCTCTTGAGCTGCGGACCCGGGATCGCCAACGGAAGCTTATTTCCAAGATCGACGAAGCCCTTCGTCGCATCGAGGACAATTCCTACGGCTATTGCGAGGAAACGGGGGAACCCATCGGTCTGGCGCGTCTCGACGCCCGGCCCGTGGCCACCCTCAGCCTCGAGGCCCAGGAGCGGCATGAACGCCGCGAACGGGTCCACCGGGACGACTGACCTGGATAACCCGCCGGGTCATTGACCCGGCGGGGATGTTTTGGCGATGCTCCTGGGCTGACCGGGAGCCCGCATGACTGACGACGACCGCCGCCGCGCGCATATCGCCGTGCTCAAGCGCTACCGCGACGCCTGGTCAGCCGGTGATATCGCCGCGCTGTTCGCCCTCTACGCCGACGACTTCGTCCTGCACTGGAACGGGAACAACCCCCTGGCCGGGGCCCATGTCGGCAAGCCGGCCGCCATCGCGGCGCTGTCCAGCTTCACCCGCAAGACCGACCGCCGGCTGGTCGGCGTCCTCAACATCATGGCCGACGCCGACAAGGCGGTCATGATCGCCCGCGAGCGCCTGGCCGGCCGCGAGGTCGACCGCACCCTGATCTACCGCACCGACGGCGAGAAGGTGGTGGAATGCTGGGTGCTGGACGCGGACCAGGCCTGGATCGACGGGCTTCTGAACGCCTGAGAAACAGGTAAGCTAGCGGCCTTCGCGGCTGTGATGGAGCCGCGCGACCAGCACCCGGTCCGCCTCGATGCGGTAGGTCACGATATAGGCCGCTGAACCGAAGGGCACGATCAGCTCTCTGACACCGGCGTTTCCAGTAGGTCGGCCGCGCTCGGCAAACTCGTCGAGCGAAGTGATCGCCCGAACTAGCGCATCGCGAGCACGCCTGGTCGCCGAAGGGCTCTTTGGAGCGAGAAAGTCCAGCAGCCTTTCGAAATCTTCCCAGGCCGTTTCAAGGACAAGAA
>SDZP01000617.1 GCA_004144935.1 Caulobacteraceae bacterium
CCAGCGGCGTCGCGCAGCACGGCGTCCTTGGCGGTCAGGTTGAGCGTCGCCCGGGCCCCGCCGGCGCTGTCGACCACCTTGGCCGTGCCGGCGATCGAGCCCTCGGTCAGCAGCACCCCTGGCCCGATGGCCAGCACCAGGTCGGCCGAGGACGGCCGCCCGCGCCGCAGCGCCACGGCCCCCTGCGCCTTGACCCCGCCGGCGTCGGCGTCGAGACCGGACAGGTTCACCCCGCCGTCGGTGAAGGCGAAATCGGTGCGCAGCCGGGCCGGGCCATAGGGACTCTCGGCGTTCAGCGAGAAGGCCCCGTCGCCGCCGCCCGGCCGCTGCATGAAGGTCAGGGTCAGGGCGGCGTTGCGCAGCGGCAGGCGCGGCACGTCGATCTGGTCGACCTGGGCCGTCAGGTCGGCGCGCGGCGCCGACAGGGACCCGGCGATGGCGCCGGTCCCCTTGGCCTTTCCGGCCACCTCGACGGGTCCGACCCGGAACGGCCCTTCGGCGTTCCAGTCCAGCTTGAAGGCCAGCTCGCCCTTCGACCCCAGCCGCCCGGCGCCTTTTGCAAAGGCCTTGTCGCCGTCCAGCCGCGCCTCGGCGACATCCACCTGGCCGCTTGGCTGCAGGCTGGCCTTGGCGCGCAGGCGGGGCGCGGGGCCCAGCAGGCGGTCCAGCTCGGCCATGCCCAGCGCCAGGCCCGTCCCCCTGGCGTCGACGGTAAACACCCAGGGCTTGCCCTCGCCGCCTTGGTCGGCGGACCAGCTGCCCCCCAGCCGGCCCTTGCCGCCCAGCTTGGCGGCCCCGAAGTTCCACAGCTCGGCCTTGCCCTTGAACGACAGCCCGCCCAGCAGCCCGCGCGAGCCGCTGGCGTCGACCTTCAGCCCCGCCCCGTTGGCCCGCACCCGCTTCAGCAGGATGCGTCCGTCCTTGAGGATAGCGATGTCGCCGTCGGCGCTCGGCCGCGAGCCCAGCAGCGCGGCCAGATACCCCTGCCCTCGCCCGCCGGCCCCGGCCAGGCTGGTGACGATGCCGATCTCGCCCTTGGCCCGCGCCAGGGTTACCGGACCGGAGACCGCGCCAAGCGTGTAGCCGGCCAGGCTGACATTGGCCCCCCGCGCGTCGCCGCGCAGGGTGAAATTCTCGATGTCGCCGTTGAACCGGCCGACGAAGTTGGCCTGACCCTTCACGGCCCCCAGGCTCAGCCGCTCGATGGACGGTGTGTTGGCCGTCACGGCGATGCCGGCCGGCCCGGCCAGCCGCTTGCCCAGGTCCGCCTGCCCGACCGCCGTCAGCGACAGGGTCTCGGAGTCCAGCCGGGCGTTGAGGTCATAGAAGGCGCCAAGGCCCTTGCGGCCGGCGATGTCGAACTTCACCTGTGGCCCCAGCAGCC
>SDZP01000195.1 GCA_004144935.1 Caulobacteraceae bacterium
GGGTGGAGGCGAGGCCTGACGGCGGGCCGTGTTGACACAGGCCTTCAGCAGCCGGCGCTGCCCTCATCCGACCCGCTTCGCAGGCCACCTTCTCCCGGCAAGCGGGAGAAGGATCAGGGTTTGGGTTTCGCCTCGAACGCCTTGATCTGGTCGGTGAACCCCTTGGCCAGGTCGTTCGGCATGGGGAAGGTCAGGGCGTATTGCGCGACCTTCCATTCGCCGTCCTGCACCACCATCACCCCGGTGCCGCGGCTGGTCCCGTAGCTTTCGCTGTCGAGCAGTTCGTCGAACCAGGCGATGCAGCGGCAGGGGTCGTCGGTGACCGTGACGTGGCGCTCGCGCGGTCGGTAGGTCCAGCCCTTGCCCTGGGCGAAGTAGGGCTCGGCGTAGGCGCGGAATTGGGCGATCGTCCAGCGCTCGGCGGCGTCGGTGCCGATGTAGATGGCGTCCTTCGCATAGAGGCCGAAGTAGCGGTCGGCATCGGCCCTGGCGGCGGCGTCATGGACGGCGTCGAGCGTCTGGTTGATCTGCGCGGCGGGCGGCGCGGGCGGCGGCTCGAGGGCCAGGGCCGGCGTCGCCAGCAGGCAGAGCATCAGGATCAGCAGGCGCATGGCAGCCCCCTAGACGTCGAAATCCAGTCCCATCGCCGAGTAGGCCTCGCGCTCCTCGGCCCAGTTCTCGCGGACCCGGACGTGGAGGAAGAGGTGAACCTTGCGTTCGAACAGCTCGGCCAGTTCCTCGCGGCTCTTCTGGCCGATCCACTTAAGGGTCTGGCCGTTGCCGCCGATGACGATGGCCCGCTGGCCTTCGCGCTCGACGTAGATGGTCTGCTCCAGGCGGACCGAACCGTCCTTCTTCTCCTCGAAGGCGGTGGTCTCGACGCTGGCGGCGTAGGGCAGTTCCTCATGGACCCGCAGGTAGAGCTTTTCGCGGGTGATCTCGGCGGCCAGCAGGCGGGCCGGGATGTCGGCGGTCTGGTCTTCCGGGTAGAGCCAGGGCCCTTCCGGCATCAGCTCGGCCATGCGGGCGCGCAGGTCCTCGACGCCGTTGCCGTCGGCGGCGCTGATCATGAAGACCTCGGTGTAGACGCCGGTCTCGTACAGGGCCTGGGAGACGGCCAGCAGGCGGTCGCGCTTGACGCCGTCGATCTTGTTGAGCGCTAGAATAACTTGCTTCTTCGAGCCCTGCAGGTTCTCGATAATGGTCTGGACGTCGATGACGCCGCGCTTGTCGGCGGGTTTGGCGGTCTTGTCCTGCACGGCCAGCTCGGCCTGGACGTCGACCAGGTGGACGACGGCGTCGGCGTCGTCGGCCCCGGCCCAGGCGCTGCGGACCATGGCGCGGTCCAGCTTGCGGCGGGGGGTGAAGATGCCGGGGGTGTCGAGCAGGATGATCTGCGCCTCGCCGGCCATGGCGACGCCGCGCACCGGGAAGCGGGTGGTCTGCACCTTCTGGGTGACGATGGAGACTTTCGCCCCGACCAGCTTGTTGGTCAGGGTGGACTTGCCGGCGTTGGGCGCGCCGATGATGGCGACGAAACCTGCCCGGGTCATGCTTTGCCTTCCTGTTTCAGCAGCATGATCAACGCCGCAGCCTTTTCCGCTTCGCGTCTGGACCCACCCTCCCCGCGTTCGCTCTCATAGCCCCGGACGGCCACCTCTACAATGAAACGCGGCGCATGGGCCGGTCCGGACTGCTCGACGACGGTGTAGGCCGGGATCGGCAGGCGCAGGGCCATGGCCCATTCCTGCAGCCGGGTCTTGGCGTCCTTGGAGCGCGGGGCTTCCAGATGGTCGAACTCGTCGGACCAGGCGGCGAGGAAGAAGGCCCTCGCCGTCTCCAGCCCGCCGTCGATATAGATGGCGGCCATCAGGGCCTCGACGGCGTCGCCCAGCGCCCCGTCGTTCTCGCGCACGCCCATCTTGGTGGCCGAGCCGCTCATCCGCAGCGCCGAGCCCAGCTCCAGCCGGCGGCCGACGCGGGCGCAGGCCTTTCCGTTGACCAGGTTGGCCAGGCGGGGGCTGAGCTCCCCCTCCCTGGCTTCGGGAAACAGGGCCAGCAGGCGCTCGGAGGCCAGCAGGCCAAGCACCCGGTCGCCGAGGAACTCCAGCCGCTCGTTGTGGCGCACCTTGACGGCGCCGTCCCCGACGCTGGAGTGCGTCAGGGCGCGCTCCAGGAGGTCGCGGTCGGCGAAGGTGTGACCGACGCGGCGTTCGAGCGCCTCCACGGCCAGGACCCGGGCGTTCATTTCAACCAGGTCTTCACTTGAGAATGCGGAAGAACCGGCTCGGTCGGGCTTCGGTGAACCAGGTCCAGGGCTTGAACAGCGAGGCGCCCTCGTGGCGCGGGCCCATGTCGTAGGGCTCGGACGGGGCGTACCAGCTGAGCAGGATGATCTGCGCCTTGCCGACCAGGTTCTCGGCCGGCACGAAGCCGACGCCGCCCTGGCGGGGCGCGGCGTAGTTGGGCTCGACGCGGCTGTCCAGCGAGTTGTCGCGGTTGTCGCCCATCATGAAATAGTGGCCCTGGGGCACCAGGAAGACGCCGGTGTTGTTGACGTAGCCGTACTCGGCCCCGGCGTAGGTGACGTAGGTCTTGCCGTCGTAGCTGGTTTCCTGGCGGCGGACGCGGTCCATGTCGGCGGCGTCGTCGCGGGTGACCTGGACGTTGGGCAGGGCCTTTTCGTTGACGTAGAGCACGCCGCCGCGGACCTGGATGCGGTCGCCGGCCAGGCCGATGACGCGCTTGATGTAGTCGGTCTTGTTGTCGGCCGGCAGCTTGAACACCACGATGTCGCCGCGCTTGGCCTTGGCCCCGAAGATGCGGCCCTTGAACAGCGGCGGGCTGAGCGGGATCGAATGGCGCGAGTAGCCGTAGGAGAACTTGTTGACGATGATGTAGTCGCCATGGAGCAGGTTGGGCTCCATGCTGTCCGACGGGATGGTGAAGGGCTGGAACAGGAAGATCCGCAGCACCAGGGCGATCAGCAGCGCATAGGCGACCGTCTTGGCGATCTCGACGATCTCCTGGACGAAGGTCGGCGGCGGCTTGTCCTCGGGTTCCAGAGGGCCCTCGGTGACGGTGGCGTCGGTCATCGGCGCGTGATTCTCTTGAAAGACAGCGGGGACAAAGCCCAGCGGGACTGGTTAGACGCGGAATATCGCATGGGCAAGCGGCGCGCCTGTTACTTCGCCTTCATGGGGTAGGCGGGCGCGGCGGGCGATGGGATCGAAGCGGTGGCCATTATACCGTGCTGCGGGCGGGTGAAACAGGAAAACTTCTTTATCTTCAATATTTTACCGTTTGGCTCCTGTGGCGATTCCGTCCGGACGGCGTTGGTATTCCGTTGCGGTGGCGTACGGGTGTCGTCGGTGTCGCATAGAGGCGAAGTTGAGGTTTCGGCGCGGGTGACCGCAACCGGGGCATCGACGAGGCGGCGCAGAGCGGCGCCCGCCCATTCGCGGTCATGGCGGAAATTTGAAAGTCGGGTACGGCGTGTCTGGAAGGCCTGATCGCGCAGGCGATCAGGCTTTCGGCAGGGCCTCGATGATGACGAAGGCCTGGGCGTAGGGGTGGTCGTCGGTCAGGGTGACGTGGATGCGGGCCTCCATCCCCTCGGGGATGATCTGGGCCAGGCGCAGGGCGGCGCCGCCGGTCAGGGCCATGGTCGGGGCGCCGGAGCGCAGGTTGACGACGCCCATGTCCTTCCAGTGGACGCCCCGGCGGGGCACGCCGGTGCCCAGCGCCTTGGCGCAGGCCTCCTTGGCGGCGAAGCGCTTGGCGTAACTGGCGGCGCGGTCCTTTCGGCGTTCGGATTTCGCCTGCTCGGTGTCGGTGAACAGCCGCTGGACGAAGCGGTCGCCGAAGCGGGCCAGGGTCTTTTCGATACGGCGGATGTCGCAGAGGTCGCTGCCGAGGCCGATGATCACGCGGCCCGCTCCGCCTGCGCCCGGGCCGCGTCCATCAGCCGGCGCATGCGCTGGATGGCTTCGCCCAGGCCGACGAAGATGGCCTCGCCGATCAGGAAGTGGCCGATGTTGAGCTCGGCCAGCTGCGGGATGGCGGCGACCGGGCCGACGGTGGCGTAGTCGATGCCGTGGCCGGCGTGGACCTCCAGGCCGAGCTGCGCGGCCTGGGCGGCGCCGGCGCAGAGGCGGGCCAGGATGGCGGCGGCGCGCTCGTGCTCGCCGGCCCGGGCGGCGTCGCAGAAAGCGCCGGTGTGCAGTTCGATGACCTGGGCGCCGGCGTCGGCGCTGGCGGCGATCTGGGCCGGGTCGGCCTCGATGAACAGGGAGACACGGCTTCCGGCGGCTTTCAGCGTCTGCACCGCATCGCGCACCCGGTTGCCGCCGCGCACCACGTCCAGGCCGCCCTCGGTGGTGACCTCCTCGCGGCGCTCGGGCACCAGGCAGGCGGCGTGCGGCCGGTGGGCCAGGGCGATGGCGACCATGTCGTCGGTGACCGCCATCTCGAAGTTCAGCGGCTTGCCGCGCTTGCGGCAGAGGTCGGCCAGGGCGTCGATGTCGGCGTCGGAGATGTGGCGGCGGTCCTCGCGCAGATGGGCGGTGATGCCGTCGGCCCCGGCCAGCAGGGCGATCTCCGCCGCCCGCGTCGGCTCGGGATAGCTGGCCCCCCGGGCGTTGCGGATGGTGGCGACGTGGTCGATGTTGACGCCCAGTCTAAGCGGCATGGGGCTGAGAGGCGTGGCGCGCAGGGTCATGGGCATGGGTCCGACAGGCTGTGGACTGTACTTAGGACCCGGCGGGGGCGCGGGAAAGAGCGCGCCGCTCACGTTCGGCGCCGGATTTTTGCAGGCCCGGTGTCGGGATGAGGCCCGGCCGCCCGTCCTGGGGTCGGAATGGCCGTCGCCGCGAGGCGCTGAACGGCCGTCGCAGGAGAGGATGATGCGATGAAGGTCACCCAGCATCTGTGGTTCGAGAAGGACGTGGAAGCGGCGGTCCGCTTCTACACCGCGCTGATCCCGGGCTCGAAGATCGCCGAGCGGTCGGCGGTGATGGCCGACAATCCCTCCGGCGAGGCCGGCAGCGTCAAGATCCTCAGCTTCACCATCGGCGACCAGAACTACATGGCCATCGAGGCCGGGCCGCTGGACCCGTTCAACCACAGCTTCTCGATCATGGTCGAACCGGAGACCCAGGCCGAGCTGGACCGGATCTGGGACGCCCTGGCCGAGGGCGGGACCGTCGAGCAGTGCGGCTGGGTGCGCGACCGCTGGGGGCTGTGCTGGCAGGTGGCGCCGGCCCGGATGCGCGAACTGATGAGCGATCCGGACCCGGCGGTGGTCAAGCGGGTGACCGAGCAGATGATGACCATGGTCAAGCTGGACATCGCCCCGCTGGAGGCGGCGGCGCGGGGGTAGCCCGGGCCGCTACTTGCCGAGCCGGCGGCTGCCCGGATCCTCGATCGGGATGGCGGCCAGTTCGGGCGGCAGGGCGTCGGCCGGGTAGGCCGGGACGTCGAGGGTGGCCAGGGCGATCAGCGGCACGCCGACGTCGGCCTTGCCGCCGGAGCGGTCGACGATGCAGGCGGCGGCGATGACGGTCGCGCCGGCGGCGTTGATGGCGGCGATGCATTCGCGACTGGAGAGGCCGGTGGTGACGATATCCTCGACCATGACGACGCGGTCGCCGGGCTCGACCTGGAAGCCGCGGCGCAGTTTGAACTCACCGCCCTCGCGCTCGACGTAGAAGGAGCGGACGCCGAGCTGGCGGGCGGTCTCGTAGCCGGGGATGATGCCGCCGACGGCCGGCGAGATGCAGAGGTCGGGCTTGCCGACGGTCTGCGTGATCTTCGCGGCGAGGGCGGCGCAGAGGCGGGCGCAGCGGTCCGGCTGGGCGAAGACCAGGTTCTTCTGCAGGAAGACGGGGCTGTGCAGGCCGCTGGACAGCACGAAGTGGCCTTCGCGCAGGGCGCCGGACGCGCGGAATTCCTCGAGGACGTCGTCGGTGGTCATGGGGTTGGTCGTGTACCGGAGTCGGGCATTTGCCGCCACCCCAACCCGCTCATCCCGGCGAATGCCGGGATCCATTTCCCAGGGCCCGATGTTGCGCGATTGGCCTAATCCTGCGTGGCCATACCCATCCTGAGGGCTCTTTCGGACAGGCTGGCGCCCTACGAAATGGGTCCCGGCATTCGCCGGGACGAGCGGAGCTCTAAGTTACAGTTCCAGCCGGTAAACCTGTTTGGCCGTGCCGCTGAACAGCGCCGTCTTCTCGTCGGCCGAGTACCCCTTGGCGAAGACCTTGAAGGCGTTCCACAGGGTCGCGTAGCTGCAGCTGAGGATGTCGACCGGGAAGTTGCTTTCGAACATGCCGCGTTCGGGGCCGAAGGCCTCGATGCAGGTTTCCAGGTAGGGGCGCCATTCCTCGGCCAGTTGGGTCGAGGGGGCCGGATCGTCGGCCAGGCAGGAGGGGAAGCCCGGGAAGACCATGGCCAGGCCGCCCAGTTTCACCGCCACGTTGGGCAGTTCGGCCAGCTTGCGGATGTTGCCGGCCCAGATTTCGAAGCGTTCCTCGCGGCGGCCCGTGTAGCTGGCGATGCCGAGCGGGGTGCCGACGTGGTCGAGGATGATCCGGGTGTCCGGGAAGGCGCGTGCGAGATCGATCAGGTCGGGGA
>SDZP01000618.1 GCA_004144935.1 Caulobacteraceae bacterium
CCCGTCCCGGTCTTTGATCCCGTCATCCACGCCCCGGGCCGGCTGCAGATCTGCGCCATCCTGTCAGGCGTCGACAATGCCGAGTTCGCCATGATCCGCGACCGCATCGGCGTGTCGGATTCGGTCCTGTCCAAACACATCAAACAGCTGGAGGAGGCGGGCTACGTCGCCCTGACCAAGGCTCCCTTCGACGGCCGCCAACGCACCTGGCTCAACCTGACCGGCCCCGGCAAGACAGCCTTCGCCGCCCATGTGGCGGAACTGCAGAGGCTGGCTGGACTGACGGCCTGACCGGCTTGCCACCGCGCCACGCGGCCCGTACGCAGGTCATCATAAAAGCGTGGGGGCGATGATGAAATACGGTCTGTTCGGCGTGGGCCTGATGGCGGCGCTTATGGCGGCGAACGGGGCAGTCGCCGAGACTGTGAAGATCGCGGATCGCTCCTACCTCACGCCCGCCGAGGCGCTGCGGAATCCACCTTCGGTTCCGCAAGCCTGTCTGGACGCCGCCGGCGCCAATACCTGCCTGAACCTGCTTATCTCAGAGGGTGTCCCAGAAGGATTGCGCTGGCGCTTCGCATGGGCGACGGCGGACACGCACGTTATCTGTGTGGATAGTGCGACGGCCGATTTCCGGGTCGAATGCGACGCACTAGATGCGGTGCGGATCGTATGGGACTTTGGCCTGATGGTGTGTGCGCCGGACCGCACCAACTGCTCCACGCCGCCGATGCCGGAGTTGCCCTATCGTCCGACGCCCGCCCGGTCCGGGCCCGTCACCCGCGACGAACTGATTGAGGCCGGGGCGCTGGTCGCCATCGTCGGGGAGGGCCCCGCTCTTGAACCGGAACCCGATCCCACGCTCTTCCACACGCCGGAAGAGGCTCTCGCCAACATGCCAGAGCCCAATCCCCAGTGCTTCGACGACAAGGGCGTCAATCACTGCAACGCGGTCCCATTGCTGATGGGCGATCCGGCCGCTCAACTGTGGAGCCCGACCTGGGGCTCGCCCAACCACCCGCTGGAATGCATCGACCGCGCTACGGGGGATGTCCTCGACTGCGAGGTCCCCGGCGCCGTCCGAACCCTGGCGCACATCCAGTTGCTCCAGCCCCGGGTCATCGGCGATGACGGCAAACCGGTGGGGCCTGAGAAGCTGAGTCCGCTTCGGGGAGAATGGGGCATTATCGACAACGGCGACGGCGATTGAGAGCCGCTTGCCTCCTTGCCCGCGTCTCCTTAAGCCTCCGCCCCAAGGAGACGCCTCATGAACACCATCCTCGACCAGCTTGAAGCCCGCCGCGCGGGCGCCCGCCTCGGCGGGGGAGAAGCCCGCATCGCGGCCCAGCACGCCAAGGGCAAGCTGACCGCGCGCGAAC
>SDZP01000619.1 GCA_004144935.1 Caulobacteraceae bacterium
ATCGAGGACAATATCCGGCGGCTCGGCTTCCGGATCGAGGACGTGAAATACATCCTGAGCACCGAGCCCCACTATGATCACGCCGGCGGTCTGGCCGCCCTGGCGCGGGACTCGGGCGCGACGGTGATCGCCAGCCCTGCGGCGGCGGCGGTCCTGCGGCGCGGTCGCAGCGGGGCGGATGACCCGCAGTCCTCCTCGCTCGCCGCTTTCCCGCCAGTGGAGCGGGTGCGGGCCTTGCAGGACGGCGAGGTCCTGCGGCTGGGCGATGTGGAGATCACTGCCCGCGCCACCCCGGGCCACACGCCGGGCAGCATGAGCTGGAGCTGGCGCTCCTGCGAGAGCGGGGACTGTAAAACCGTCGTGTTCGGGTCCAGCCTCAACCCCATCGCCTCGGGCGGCTATCGCTATTCGGACCCGGCGAACCGGGCTTTGCTGGACGGCTTCCGTCAGACTTTCGACAACCTGCGGGCCATGCCCTGCGATATCCTGCTGAGCGCGCATATGGAGCAGTCGGGCGGGGATGAGCGACTGGCCCGACTTCGGCAGGGTGTGGAGCCCAACCCCTTCATCGATCCGACCGCCTGTCGCACCTATGCCGACAGGCACGAGGCCCTGCTGGACCGGCGACTGGAGCGCGAGCGCAACGGCGCCGACTAATCGGGGCTTTCGAGGGGGCGACACGCGAACCAATCCGGGCGTGGCGCCTTTCCTCGCTGGACCCTTTGGAGCCGCGTCATGTCTTTTGATCCCGTCACTCCTGACCGGTCGGTGTTTCGCCCGTGGATGGTGGTTGCCCCGCTGGCGGCGATCGCGGTCGGGGGACTGGCCTTTGTCCTGCTGAGCCCCGGCGGCGGTATCGGCCCGCGCGACGGCGGCATGATGCAGGTCGAGGTGGTCGCGCCTGTCGAGACGGAGGTAGAGCCGGGCGGGACGATGGAGGTCGGGGAACTGGTGGATGGCTATACCCATGTCGCCATCGCCGCGCCGGTGTCGGAGGCGGATCGCTACGACCCCGAGCATCAGACCGCCTGGATCGAGCCTGAACCGTCCGAGCCGAGGCCGTCGATCAGGGTTTGGACCAGCGCGCCGCCGCCGCCGCCGACCCCCACGTCGATGGAAGGCAAGGCCGGTTCCTACGGCTTCGACGCGCCGGGGCCGGACTATGCGGCCGAGCGTCGCGCCCGGCAGGAGCGGATGGATCGGATACAGGCCGAACTGGCGTCCCGTGGCATGGCCGGTCAGCCCGGAGCGACCCCCGCGCTGGACCGGGATAGCGCCTTCTATTGACGACTTCCGGGGGCGATGGCGCGAACTTGACCCGGCGTGATCTTGGCAGCCGCGCTTGCGAGGTCTAGGTCGGAGGCTCAACCGTTCCTTAG
>SDZP01000196.1 GCA_004144935.1 Caulobacteraceae bacterium
TTCCCCGAGAGCCATGACGAGGACTCCCCCAAGTCGATCCTAGAGCGCGAGGACGGCAGCTGGCTGGTCGATGGCCGCGCCGACCTCGACGACCTCAACAAGGAACTGGGCCTCAACATCGACGACGACGGCGGCTTCCATACCGCCGCCGGCCTGGTGCTGCAGCGTCTGGGCCACCTGCCCAAGGAGGGCGAGACCCTGACCTACGGCGGCTACAGGATCGAGATCGTCGACATGGACGAGCGGCGCATCGACAAGCTGCTGTTCAAGAAGCTGCCCAAGGCCAGGCCGCAAACAGCGCCAAAGCCGGAATGATCCGGCCATACCCGGAATTGGAAAAGGCGCTCACCCGCCTGGCCCTCTTCCCGGGTAAGAACGGCCCGCCGCTGATCGGGGTGTCTGGCGCCCAGGGGTCCGGCAAGACCACCCTGGTCCGGGCGGTGGCGAAGGCCATCGGCGCGGCGCACCTGTCGCTGGACGATGTCTACCTGTCGCCCCACGCCAGACAGACGCTGGCCCAACGCCACCACAACCTTTTCTATACGCGGGGTGTACCCGGCACCCATGATATCGATATGCTTTTGTCGGTCCTGGACGCTCTTTCGGCCGCGTCAGAGACCTCCAGAACACCCCTGCCCGCCTTCGACAAACTGGCCGACGACCGCCTGCCCGAGACGGACTGGCCGGCCTTCGAGGGCCGCCCGACCGCCATCCTGATCGACGGCTGGTGCCTCGGCGCGACCCCGCAAACACCTGAAATGCTTGAAGTTCCCGTCAACGCGCTCGAGCGCGACGAGGATTCGGACGGCGACTGGCGAGGCGCGATAAACCGCTTCCTTTCCGGCCCATATGCTACACTGTTCAACCGCTTCGATAACATCCTCCACCTCCTCGCCCCCGACTTCGGCGTGGTGGAAACCTGGCGCGGCCATCAACAGGCGCAGCTTCTCGGCCGCGCCATGACCGACGGGGAAAAGACCGCCTTGCATCGCTTCATCCAGCACTACGAACGGCTCACCCGCCACATGCTGGCCGGCGGCCGCTTGCCGGGTGTCTCCATTCAACTGGACGCGACACGCCGCCCCGTGGGCGCGCCCATGGAATCCCGCTAGCGTCCCGCCATGCACGACATCGCCCGCCTGCTCCTGACCCTGGCCCTGGCCGGCACGGTGGTGACCTTCCTGGGCAGCCTGATCCTCTGGGCGACCAATGAGGAGCGGAGGATTGGCGCCGCCCTCAAGCGCGTGCTGGGCGGACCGTCGGAGGCCACCCTGATCGCCAGGGGCCGCGGCCGGGGCGCCGGCCTGTCGGTGACCACCGGCCTCTTCGCCACCGCCTGGGACAAGGGCGACTGGTGCATGGTCTATCGCCTGGAAGAGGTTACCGGCGCCGAACTGCTGATCGACGGCGAGGTCGCCGCCCGCGTCTTCCGGGGCGAGCCGCGCAAGGCCCTCGACCGGGTGCCGGCCACCGCCCGCGAGGTGACCCTGCGGCTGGTCTTCGACGATCCCCGCTACCCCGACTTCGACCTGGAACTGTGGACCGCCGGCGACGAGACCCGCCGGGAGGCCCCCACCGCCGCCGCCTGCGCCCAGGCCGCCAACCAGTGGCTGGCCCGGGTCGAGGCCATCGTCCGCCGGCCAAGGTCAGCGCCCGTCGTCTCCGCCTCTCCGCCCCCGCCGGCCCCGAAGGTCGCCAGGCCCGCGCCGGCGCCGGCTCCCAAGCCGGCTGAGGAGCAGGACGACGAGCCGCCCTGGGACGATGACGAGACCCTGGACGAGGACCCCGACCTGTTCGACGCCGACTACGAAGACGACCGCGAACGACATAATTGACAGCGTAAATAATAGAGCGCACGGTTGGCTCAAATCCCGGGAGGTCCCGCCATGCCGATGCTGCTCGCCGCCGCCGCCGTCTTCGTGCTGATCCACCTGGCCATCTCCGGTACCCGCCTGCGCGGGGTGTTGGTCGGGGTGGTCGGCGAGCCCGCCTACATGGGCCTCTTCTCCCTCGCCTCGATCGGCGTCATCGTCTGGCTCGGCATGGCCTACGGCGCCGCCAGGGGGACCGGCCCGGTCCTCTGGACCGTGCCCGACGCCGCCCGCTGGCTCCAGGCCGGCCTGCAGTTCATCGCCCTCCTCTTCGTGGTCGTCGGCCTGCTGACCCCCAACCCGACCAGCGTCAAGCAGGAGGGGGCCGTGGACAGGCCCGTCACCGGCATGCTGCGCATCACCCGCCACCCCTTTCTCTGGGGCGTGACGATCTGGGCGGCCGGCCACCTCCTGCTCAACGGCGATGCGCCCAGCCTCGTCCTGTTCGGCTCGATGGCCGTCCTCGGGGTGTACGGGACCTTGAGCATCGACGCCAAGCGCAGGGCCGCCCTCGGCGAGCCCTACGAGGCGTTCATGGCCAAGACCGCCAACATCCCCTTCGCCGCCATCGTCCAGGGCCGCCAGCCCTTGCGGATCCTCGAGCTGGGCTGGTGGCGCCTGCTTGCCGCGGTGGCCGTCTGGGCCGCCCTGCTCTGGGGCCACGGGATGATCTTCGGGGTCAGCGCCCTGCCTTGATCGTTGGCGAAACCGGCGCCAATCTGACCCGGCATCGGGGAGACATCATGCGCCTGGCCTTCATCACCGCCGCCGCCCTGCTGGTCGCCGGACCGGCCGCCGCCCAACTCTCGGCCGGCGCGGCCAGGCCCCTCTTTCCCAACCCCGCCGACGCCGACAAGGACGGCGTCGTCACCGACGACGAGCGGCTCGACTACCAGGCCCGGCAGCACGACAAACATCCGGTCCGCGAGTTCGGCGTCGCCGCGCCTAAAGCCACCGGCGACGGCGTCACCTTCAAGCTGACCGAGCCGGAGAGCGAACTCGACAAGCGGGTCGTGCCGGCCAGCGACTTCGAGAAGGCCCAGAACGCCGAGTTCGAGAAGGCCAGGGAGGACGACTAGCGCCGCGTCTGCCAGGCCAGCCAGGCGGCGACCAGTAGCAGGCCGACCGACATCGCCTTGCGCAGCCGCGTCATGCTCGTAGTCCGCGCCAACAACCGGCCCGCCCCCGCCGCCGCCAGCACGATGCCGCCATGGACAAGGCCGCTGACCGCCAGATGGCCGAGCCCGAACAGCCCGGCCTGCACCGCCGGCGCCGCGCGGGTCTCGCTGATGAAGCCGGGCAGCAGCGTCACATAGAAGAGGGCCGCCTTCGGGTTGAGGATGTTGGCGAGAAAGCCGCGGCCGATCAGCACGATGACGCTGTCCGCCGCCGGCGCGACTTCACCGGGCCCCGTCTCTTTGCCCCGCCAGCCATCCCAGGCCAGCCAGACCAGATAGCCGACCCCCGCCCAGCGCAGGATTTCCCACGCAGGCGGCCAGGCCAGCAGGAGTTCGGTCAGGCCCAGAACCGAGGCGGCCAGATAGACCGCCAGTCCCAGCTGCACCCCCAGCACCGCCGCCAGGCCGGCGCCCCGGCCCCGCTCGGCCGACAGGGCCGCGAGGTAGCCCATGTTGGGTCCGGGCGTCAGTTCGACCAGCACCATGGCCGCCAGGAAGGCCGGCAGGACCGCTGGGTCGATCGGCAGGTTCAACGGGTCAGAGCGCCCCCTCGACCGCGGCCTTGATTTCCGGATCGAGCGGATCGGTGCGCGGCCCGAAGACATTGACCAGCGAGCCATCCTTGCCGACCAGCAGCTTGTGGAAGTTCCACACCGGCTCGGCCGGTTCGCCGACCTGCTCCACGGCCCACTTGTAGAACGGATGGGCGCCGTCGCCCTTGACGTCGACCTTGCCGGTCATCGGAAAGTCGATGCCGAAGTTGGTCCGGCAGAACTCGCTGATCTCGGCCTCGGTGCCCGGCTCCTGGCCCATGAACTGGTTGCAGGGCACGCCCAGAACCACCAGTCCCTGGTCGCGGTACTCGGCGTACAGCTTCTCCAGGCCATCGTACTGCGGGGTCAGGCCGCATTTGCTGGCCACGTTGACGACCAGCACCGGGTGATCCCGGAAGGTCGTCATCGGCAGCGGCTGGCCGTCGATGGCGGTGAATTCGAAGTCCCAGGCGTTGGTCATGGCGCGCTCCTCATGTGAGGGGAACCATGGCGCCGTTTGAGCCCGTGGCAACCGTGACGTGGGGTCAGAACCCCGCCGCCTGCTCCACCGCCAGCCCCAGGTCCAGCGCCCGCGCCGCCTCCTCGCCCGTCACCACCGGCCGCGGCGACCTGCCGAGCACCGCGTTGACGAAGCCCTGCACGCTGGTCCCCAGCGGATCCCGCCCGGCCGGTGTCTCGGTGAAGTCCTGGTTCAGCTCGAACGGCGTCGAATTGCTGAACTCCCGCGTCACGAAGTCGATCTCCAGCACGCCTGAGGGATAGACGATCCGCATGGTCCGCTCCCGCGCCTGGGCGATGCGGGAGGCGGTGAACACGGCCGTGAAGCCGTCCTCGAAACTGGCCTCGCCGGTGATCTCGTCGCCGTCGCCCTCGGCCTCGACGGTGAAAGGCTCCGCGTCGGTCAGGGCCAGCGCCAGGTCGATGTCGTGGATCATCAGGTCCAGCACCACCGACACGTCCTTGCTGCGGATCGAGGGCGTGCCCTTGCGCACCGCCTCCAGCCGGAGGGGATTTTCGGGAATGTCGAACAGGCCCATGGCCTGGCTGACCACCCGCTCCTGGTGACCGCAGGCCAGCACCAGCCCGGCCCTGGCCGCCGCCTGGATCAGCCGGTCGGCGTCCTCAAGCGTCGTCGCCAGCGGCTTCTCGACATAGACCGACCGGCCGGCCGCCAGGCACTGCAGGGCCAGCCGGGCATGGGTCGTGGCCGGCGTCGCCACGGTGATGATGTCGGCCGCCTTCAACAGGTCGTCGAGGTCGCCGTAGGCTTCCGCCCCGTACTGGTTCGCCATGTCGAAGCAGCGCTCGGGATGCAGGTCGTAGATGCCGACCAGCTCGATCCCCTCCATCTCGGCGTATTTGCGCGCGTGGTAGCCGCCAAAGACGCCCGAACCGACAACACCGGCTTTGAGAAGTTTCGTCATGGCCCGAGGCTTTAGCGCAGTTCGCAGGTTTCGCGAACGCCCTGAAACGCCTAAACGTCTGTTTGAAAAGAACCAGGAAGTCGGAAGGAAACCCCATGACCACGTCCCGTGAAGTGCGCCTCAAGAGCCGCCCGGAGGGCCTGCCCACCGCCGCCAACTTCGAGGTGGCCTCGGTCGAACTGCCCGCCCCCGGCCCCGGCGAGGTGCAGGTGCGCAACCACTTCATGTCGGTCGACCCCTATATGCGCGGCCGCATGTACGACCGGCCCAGCTATGTGCCGCCCTTCCAGATCGGCGAGGCCCTGCAGGGCGGCTGCGTCGGCGAGGTCATCGCCTCGAACGATCCCTCGCTGCAGGTCGGCGACACGGTGCAGTCGATGCTGGGCTGGCGCGAGGCCTACAACGCCCCGGCTTCGGCGGTGCAGAAGGTCGACACCTCCAGCGGCCTGCCCCTGCAGGCCTTCCTCGGCATCGCCGGCATGCCCGGCATGACCGCCTACGCCGGCCTGCTGCGGGTCGCCGCCCTGAAGGAAGGCGATGTCGTCTTCGTCTCGGCCGCGGCCGGGGCGGTCGGCTCGGTCGTCTGCCAGATCGCCAAGATCAAGGGCCACACCGTCATCGGCTCGGCCGGCGGTCCCGAGAAGGCGGCCTTCCTCAAGTCGATCGGCGTCGATCACGTCATCGACTACAAAGCCGTGCCCGACCTCAAGGCGGCGCTGCGCGAGGCCGCCCCGCGCGGTATCGACGTCTATTTCGAGAATGTCGGCGGCGAGCATCTGGAGGCGGCCATCGACTCGGCCCGTCCGTTCGCCCGCTTCGCCCTCTGCGGCATGATCAGCCAGTACAACGAGACCGGCGAGCCCAAGGGTCCGTCCAACATCATCCAGGCGGTCGGCAAGAGCCTGAAGCTCGAAGGCTTCATCGTCTCCAACCACTACGACCTGCTGCCCGACTTCCTGCGCGACATGTCGGGCTGGATCGCGTCCGGTCAGCTGCAGTGGAAGGACACGGTCGATGAGGGCATCGACAACGCCGCCGGGGCCTTCATCAAGCTCTTCAAGGGCGAGAACATGGGCAAGATGCTGGTCAAGCTCAGCTAGAGGGTTGCGCGCCGCCTGCCCGGCGGCGCGCGCCTTGACCTATTCCAGGAACAGAAGGCAGCCCAGGGCGTCGTCGCCCAGCTTGGCGATGCTGGTGGCCGGATCCTTGTCCAGGGCGGCGGTATAGCCTTCGGTGGTCGTCTTCATGCCCTCGAGCGCGGCGCTCTGGAAGGCCTCGTCCTTGGTCTTCAGGTAGTCGATCCAGTAGCCGGCCAGTTCCACCATCTGCGGATCGGCAGGCTCGCCCTCCTTCTGGGAGACCTTGGCGAACAGCAGGGTCGCGGTCGTGCAGCGGCCGGTGTCGGCGGCATTGGTCGAGGCCTTGACCTTCAGGGTGGCGGCGGCCGCCGGAGCCTGGGCCTGGGCGCCGCCGACCAGGGCGGCGGCGAGGGCCGCGCCGACGGCGAGGCGGATAAGCGAGGTTTTCATGTACTTGGTCCTGTTGGTGTCTAGGACCTCTTAGCAAGCGGCAAACCCCTGCGCCTCCTCAGAAA
>SDZP01000620.1 GCA_004144935.1 Caulobacteraceae bacterium
CACTACGGGGGCGACAGCGGCGGCGAAGGTGGGGGCGACGGCGGGGGCGGCGACTAGCGCTTTACGACGTAGGGCTGGAATTCGCAGCCGACCGGCTGGGTGAGCAGGTAGGCCACCTCGGCGCCGAGATCTTCCTTGGCCAGATAGAAGGGGACGCCATCCCTGGCGCCGAACGGGCGGGGATTGAGCTCGGCGGCGGTCAGCACGCGCGGCAGGCCGTACTTTACGAAGGTCTTGCCGTTCAGGGTCACCGGTTCGTTGTTCACGTAGAACGTCTTGTCCCTGGCCCCCTTAAGTCTGGCCTGGTCGACGAGGATGAGCTTGTCCGACCGGATGGCCCAAACCTTGGCTGCGCCGTAGCTGTAATAGGTGTCCGCGCCGACAAGGATATTTCGGCCGGGATCATGGGCGCAGAGTTTCCCCTGCCAAGTCTTTTCGCCCTCCGGGGGCGCGACGGTGGCCAGTAGGGCGATGATAAGAGATAGCATGTCTTAAGTTCCAACAGGCCCCGATCTCAGGGCGAGGTTGTGGTAGGCTGTGGGCTAACGCCCGGGCGGGCTACCCCAAAAACAGGGTGAAGGATGGCGAAGCGCGCCACCATCGAGATCGCCGGCCGGCCGATCGGCCCCGAGCATCCGCCGTTCGTCATCTGCGAGCTGTCGGGCAATCACAACGGCAGCCTGGACCGGGCCCTGACGATGATCGACGCGGCGGCGCAGACCGGCGCAGACGCCATCAAGATCCAGACCTATACCGCCGACACCATCACCCTCGACGTCGACAGGCCGGAGTTCCGGATCAAGGGCGGGCTGTGGGACGGCCGCAGCCTGCACGAGCTCTACCGCGAGGCGCAGACGCCCTACGAGTGGCACGCGGCGCTGTTCGAGCGGGCGGCGAAGCTCGGCGTCATCCTGTTCTCCAGCCCGTTCGACGAAACGGCGGTCGACCTGCTGAGCGGCCTGGACGCGCCGGCCTACAAGATCGCCAGCTTCGAGGCGGTGGACCTGCCGCTGATCCGCTACGCGGCGGCGAAGGGAAAGCCGCTGATCATCTCCACCGGCATGGCCAATGCGGCCGAGATGGCGGCGGCGCGGGACGCGGCGCTGGCGGCCGGGGCGGCCGGCGTGGTGCTGCTGCACTGCGTCTCCAGCTATCCGGCGACGTTCGCCGACGCCAATGTGCGGACGGTCGCCGACATGGCGGCCAGGTTCGACTGCCCGATCGGCCTGTCCGACCATACGCCGGGGACGGCGGCCTCGGTGGCGGCGGTGGCCATGGGCGCCTGCGTCATCGAGAAACACTTCACCCTGGCCCGGTCCGACGGCGGGCCGGACGCTGCCTTCAGCCTGGAGCCGGCGGAGTTCGCCGCCCTGGT
>SDZP01000621.1 GCA_004144935.1 Caulobacteraceae bacterium
GTCTTCAGCACCGCCGAGAACGACCGGCGCTCGTCCGCCAGGCCCTCCGTCAAAGGGCGGTCCAAAGCGGCGCGGGTAAGCCGTTTGGCGTAGGCGACGCCGTCGGCGCCGCGGGTCTCGAATTCGGCGGCGATCTCCAGCGCGCGGGCCAGCGGGTTGGCGGCCAGTTCGTGCACCAGGCCGAGACGCAGCGCCTCCTCGCCGTTCACCACCAGGCCGCGCAGGATCATCTCCAGCGCTTTTGCCTCGCCGATGACGCGCGGCAGCCGCTGGGTGCCGCCGCCGCCCGGAAATATGCCGATGCGTGTCTCCGGCAGGCCGATGGCCTCGACGGCGGGGGAAGCGATCCGCAGGTCGCAGGCCAGGCTGAGCTCGAAGCCGCCGCCCATGCACAGGCCGTTGATGGCGGCGATCACCGGCTTTGGGGCGGCGGCGATCAGGTCGACCAGCTCAAGATAGCCCGGCGGCGACGGCTCGGCCGGGGCGGGACGCGGGGCCGCGCCCTCGGCGATGGCGTTGCTGGCGGCCGACAGTTCGCCGACGTCGTAGTGGCGGATGAACACCCCCTCCAGCCCGCCGGTGATGACGATGCAGCGCACGGCGGGTTCGTCGACCCCGGCCTTGACCGCGGCGTAGGTTTCCACGGCCCCGGCATGGGTCATGGTCCCGCGCGGCGGGTTGGCGAAGGTGACGACCAGGGCGCCGGCCTGGCGGGTGGTGGTGACAAGGCTCATGGCGGACCTTCGATCAGGGACGGGGCGCGTCCGGGGCGTCGCGCAGCTTGCGCATCAGGTGGCTGGCGCGGCGATAGACGGTGACGGCGCTGCCCAGGGCGATGATCGCCAGCCCGATCAGGATGACCTGGCCCGTGCCGCCCCACAGAGGCTCGAAGGCGGCGATGACGCAGGTCACGGTCAGCACGAACATGCGGTGCGGCTTGGCCATCGGTCCGCTGAAGTCGGCGGCGAAGCCCAGGCCCCGGCCGAGCTCCCTGACATAGGCGGTCATCACCGCCAGCACGGCGGCCAGCCAGCCCAGCCATTCGCCGGCCGGCAGCTGGACGGCGGCGGCATAGCCGGCGGCGACGATGAACAGCACGTCGGCGATGCGGTCGGGCAGTTCGTTCCAGACCGGGCCGGTGGGCGAGCCCATGCCATGCTCCACCGCCACCATGCCGTCGATCATGTTGCACAGCAGGCGAAGCTGGATGCAGACCGCCGCCAGGACCAGGGCGATCCCCCTGCCGATGCCACCGTCGTCGGCGCCGCCGATCAGGAGCAGGGCCCCTCCGAGGGCGGCGAAGACGACGCTGAGCGCCGAGATATGGTTGGGCCGCACCCGCGCCCGGCCGAGCGCCGTGGCCAGGCCGGTCGC
>SDZP01000197.1 GCA_004144935.1 Caulobacteraceae bacterium
CGGTCAGGCCCAGGGCGTCGAACAGGGCGATGGACAGTTCGGTGCGCTTGTTGGTGCAGATGGCCAGGGTGGCGCCGCGGGCGGTCAGGGCGTCCAGCGCGTCCAGGGCCCCGGGGTAGGGGCGGCTCTCGTCGGCGATGCGGGTGCGGTAGACGACGAGCATGCGTTCGAACAGGCGGTCGAGTTCGGTGGTGGTGGGCAGGGCGCCGGCCAGTTCCAGGGCTTTCAGGGCCATCCAGCGACCGCCGCGTCCGATCAGCATCCGCAGCTTCTCGTAAGGCGGAGGGTCAAGGCCCTCTTCGACCAACACCGTCGTCAGGGCGCCGACCAGATCGGGCGCGGTCTCGATCAGGGTGCCGTCGAGGTCGAAGACGATGGTCCAGCCGGAGAGGTCATTGGGATTAGCCATAAGGGCGGGCTTTCAGCTAAACCGCTCTGCAATGCAACGGGCTTCCAGGACGACTCGATGAGCAAGCGCGCCGCCGTGATCATGGCCGCCGGCCAGGGCACGCGAATGAAATCGCCTACCCCGAAGGTGCTGCACCGGGTGGGCGGGCGCAGCATGCTGGACCGCGCCATCGACGCGGCGCAGGGCGCCGGCTGCGAGAGGATCGTGGTCGTCTGCGGGACCCACAGTCCGGCGGTGGCGGCGCATGTGGCGGCGCGGCTGGGCGAGGACGCGGTCGCCATCCAGGACCCGCCGATGGGCACGGCCCATGCGGTGCTTTGCGCCAGGGACGCGCTGGCCGGGTTTGAAGGCGAGGTGCTGGTCACCAACGCCGACTGTCCGCTGCTGACCGCCGCCGACCTGGAGCCGCTGTTCGGCCAGGGCGTGCTGACCATGTTGGCCTTCCAGCCGGCGGACGCGGCCCTTTACGGCCGGATGATCCAGGACGCCGACGGCCGGCTGCTGCGCATCGTCGAGGCGCGGGACGCGACGGCCGAGGAGCTGGCGGTCGGAGTCTGCTACAGCGGCATGCTGGTCGGGCAGGCGGGGCCGCTGTTCGACTGGCTGGGCCGTGTCGATAACGACAACGTCAAGTCGGAGTACTACATCACCAGCATCGTCGGCCTGGCCAATGGCGACGGCGCCCGGGTGGCGGTGGCGCTGGCCCCGGAAGTGGCGGTGATGGGGGCCGACGACCAGGTGGGCGTGGCGCGGGCCGAATACGTCTGGCAGCAGCGGCGGCGGGGCGAGCTGATGGCCGCCGGGGTGTCGATGGTGGCGCCGGAGACGGTGTTCCTGTCGTGGGATACGCAGATCGCCGGCGGCGCGGTGATCGAGCCGAACGTGGTGTTTGGACCGAAGGCGGTGATCGAGGCCGGCGCGACCATCCGGGCCTTCAGTCATGTGGAGGGGGCCGTGGTTCGCCCCGGCGCCATCATCGGGCCATACGCCCGCCTGCGTCCGGGCGCCGACATCGGCGAGAACGCCCACATCGGCAACTTCGTCGAGGTCAAGAAGGTCAAGGTCGGGGCGGGGGCGAAAGCCAACCACCTGGCCTATCTCGGCGATGGCAGCATCGGCGAGAAGGCCAACATCGGAGCCGGGACCATCTTCTGCAACTACGACGGCTTCGACAAACACGACACCCATGTGGGGCCGGGGGCCTTTATCGGCTCCAACAGCAGCCTGGTGGCGCCGGTCAGCATCGGGGCCGGGGCGATGACCGGCTCGGGCTCGGTGATCACCACGGATGTGCCGGAGGGCGACCTGGGGCTTAGCCGCCCTGAGCAGGTCAACAAGCCGGGCTGGTCGGCGCGGTTCCGGGCGGCCAAGATGCGAGCGAAGAGGGATTGATGCGAACGGTCTTGCTCACGGCATTCGCATTGCTTGCCGCCGGCGCATCAGCCCACGCGGCGCCCGCGCCCACGCTCGCCCAAGAATTTCTGGCGATCTGCGCGCCCGATGCCTTCGACCTGGACAAGACGATCGCCTTGGCGAAGCGCCGGGCGTTGGTCCCGGTCGACGTGGAGCCGGCGGACAAGATGACCAGAACCGTGGGCTTCGCGCGGCTGCCAGGCCCCAAAGAGGTCGTCGTTCTTGGCGATGCCGGAGGTCCTGCCGAGGAGGTTCATGTCACCGCCTGCAGCGTCGGCATGGTCCAGACGGATGACGCCAGCATCAAGGCGGTTCGAGACTGGATCGGACTTGAAGGCAGCGCCGTCCCGAACGACGTCCCGTTCTTCTTTCTGGAACGAAACGGTCAGCGACAACCGGTTGGTCAGACCAACGAAGCTCTCCGGCCGGTTCTGTACGAGGGCGGGTTCACGACCGTGATGGTTTCGGTAAAAGATGACCTGACCCTGATCTCGCTCGTTCGGGTAAAGCTCAGGAAATGACGCCAGAGGCTCAGGCAAATTCTGCGCGACCGGCGCGGTTCCGGGCGGCGAAGCAACGCGCAAAGGCGGCGAAGTGAGACGATTTGTCCTCGGCCTGACGGCCATCCTGTTGAGCGGGAGCCTGGCGGCTGAGGCGCAGGCGGCGCCCAAGTTCGTCGCGCCGCTCAGCCAGATCTTCGAGCGGGTCTGCATGGGCAGCCGGCCGGACTTCGAGAATGCCCTCTCCGGGCTGGAGGGGGCCGGCTACGTCGAGGTGACGCTGCCCGAGGACGCCCTGAAGGGCATCCGCAAGTATGAGAGCCAGGTCGGCGAGGCGCTATGGACCGTGCTGGTGGCCGACCGGGTCGACAGCAAGCCGCCGACGCCCGCGCCGCAGCGCATTCGGGCCTGCACGGTCTCCGGGCCGGACGCCGGTCTGGCCGAGACCGAGCTGCGCGCCTGGCTTGGCCTGCCCAAGGCGGCGGAGGGCGAGCCGACCAGCGTCCAGTTCGTCGAGGCGGACGGCAAGCGGACGATCATCCCTCGCACCGAGGCCAGCCTGGCCGGGGCGATGAAGAGCGGCGGGTTCTGGACCCTCGTGGTGGCCGAGGCGGCCGGCGGCAAGCTGGCGGCGCTGGTCTTCGCGAGCCCCGCGCCGTGAGCGCCGACGCCCAGAAACAGGCCGCCGGCGAGGCGGCCGCCGAGCTGGTCGAGGCCGGCATGGTGGTCGGCCTCGGCACTGGCTCCACCGCCGCCTGGTTCGTCAAGGCGCTGGCGGCGCGGAAGGTGGACATCAAGGGGGTGCCGACCTCCGACGCCACGGCCGACCTGGCGCGGGAGCTGGGTATCGCCATCGTCGGGCTGGATGACGTCAAGCGGGTCGACCTGACCGTCGATGGAGCCGACGAGGTTGGACCCGGGCTGTCGCTGATCAAGGGCGGCGGGGCGGCCCTGCTGCGCGAGAAGCTGGTCTGGGAGGCTTCGCGCCGCTGCGTGGTCATCGCCGACGCCGCCAAGCAGGTGAAGGTGCTCGGCAAATTCCCGCTGCCGGTGGAGGTGGTTCGGTTCGGCCATGTCCACACCGGCCAGCGGCTGGCCGACATCGCCGCCGAGTTCGACCTGCCGCCGCCCCGGCCGCGGCGCTCGGACAGGGGGCTGACCATCACTGACGGCGGCAACCTGATCTATGACATGGCTCCGGGGCGGATCGAGCATCCGGCGGCCTTGGCCGAGGCGCTGAAATCGGTGACCGGGGTGGTCGACCACGGCCTGTTCCTGGACCTGGCCGACGAAGCCCTGATCGGAACCGACGCGGGCGTGGTGCGCCTGCACCCCTGAATACCTAGATAGACACGACTGTTTCTTCCGGAGCTGAGCGCCGCCATGGCCAAGTACGACTACGACCTCTTTGTCATCGGCGCCGGCAGCGGCGGTGTGCGGGCGGCGCGGCTGAGCGCCATGAGCGGCGCCAAGGTGGCCGTCGCCGAGGAAAGCCGGGTCGGCGGCACCTGCGTGATCCGCGGCTGCGTGCCCAAGAAGTTCATGGTCTACGCCAGCGAGGTGTCGAACCAGATCAAGGTGGCGCAGGGCTTCGGCTGGACCATTCCGGAGGCGACCTTCGACTGGAAGCGCTTCATCGAGGCCAAGGACGTCGAGATCGCCCGGCTTTCCGGCATCTACGTCGCCAACCTGGCCAAGGCGGGAGCCGAGCTGGTGCATGCCCGCGCCGTGCTGAAGGACGCCCACACCGTCGAGATCGTCGGCAAGGACATGACGGTGACCGCCGACAAGATCCTGATCGCCACCGGCGGCCGGCCGACCGTGCCGCGCGAGATCCCCGGCATCGAGCATGTGATCACCTCCGACGAGGCCTTCCACCTGGAGAAGCTGCCGAAATCGATCATGGTGGTCGGCGGCGGCTACATCGCCGTGGAGTTCGCCGGCATCTTCGCGGGGCTGGGGGTGGAGACCACCCTGCTGTACCGGGGCCCCAACATCCTGCGCGGCTTCGACGACGACGTGCGCATCCACCTGACCCGCGAGATGGAACGGCGCGGCATCCGGGTGGTGCTGGGCACCCAGCACACCAGCATCGAGAAGACCGAGGACGGCCTTCTCAGCTGCCTGACCAACGACCTGAAGCTGACCACCGAGCAGGTGATGTTCGCCACCGGCCGTGAGCCGCACGTCAAGGGCCTGGGGCTCGAGGCGGCGGGGGTCGCGGTCAAGGAGAACGGGGCCATCATCGTCGATGAATGGTCGAAGACCAATGTCGACAACATCTTCGCGGTCGGCGACGTCACCGACCGGATCAACCTGACGCCCGTGGCCATCCGCGAGGGCGCCGCGTTCGCAGAGACCCAGTTCCGCGACAACCCGATGACCTACGACCACGAGCTGGTAGCCACCGCCGTGTTCAGCCAGCCGCCGATCGGCACCGTCGGCATGACCGAGTTCGAGGCCCGCCAGGCGTTTGGCGAGGTCGATGTCTATCGCGCCATCTTCCGGGCGATGAAAACCACCTTCTATCACGGCGAAGAGCAGATGCTGATGAAGGTGCTGGTCAATCCGCAGGACCAGAAGGTGGTTGGGGTCCATATCGTCGGCCCCGACAGCGGCGAGATGATCCAGCTGGCGGCCATCGCCGTGAAGATGGGCGTCACCAAGCAGCAGTGGGACTCCACCTGCGCCGTCCACCCGACGGCGGCCGAGGAACTGGTGACCATGAAGGACAAGTACATTCCGCCGAACATGGGCGCGGCGGCCTAACCGGGGCGAATTTTCCTCCGGCGCGTGGATTTGTCGCCACCCGCGCGCATTATTTTGCCTGTAGCCTGCTCATCCTGTATGAGCCCCGATCCATTTGAACTTTGAGCAGACCGATGACCGAGCGTTGGACCCCGCAATCCTGGAGAGCCAAACCCGCCAAGCATATCCCGTCCGACTATCCGGACATGGGGGCCGTGACGCGGGTCGAGGACGAGCTTCGCCGGATGCCGCCGCTGGTCTTTGCGGGCGAGGCGCGCCGGCTGAAGACGCTGCTGGGCAACGTGGCCGACGGCAAGGCCTTCCTGCTGCAAGGGGGTGACTGCGCCGAGAGCTTCAAGGAGTTCAGCGCCGACAACATCCGCGACACCTTCCGCCTGATCCTGCAGATGGCCGTGGTGCTGACCTTCGCCGGCGGCAAGCCCGTCGTGAAGGTCGGCCGCATCGCCGGCCAGTTCGCCAAGCCGCGCTCGGAGCCGATCGAGACCATCGACGGCGTCACCATGCCCTCCTACCGCGGCGACAACATCAACGGCATGGAGTTCGAGGCCGGGGTGCGCGCGCCCGATCCCGAGCGGCTGCTGAAGGCCTATGGCCAGTCGTCCTCGACCCTGAACCTGCTGCGCGCCTTCGCCGGCGGTGGCTACGCCGACCTCTACAACATCCACCGCTGGACGCTGGGCTTCGTCGCCGACAGCCCGCAGGGCGCGCGCTACAAGGAACTGGCCGAGAAGATCAGCGAGAGCCTGACCTTCATGGCCGCCATCGGCGTCACCCCGGACACCCATCCGGAGATGCACCGGGTCGAGTTCTTCACCAGCCACGAGGCCCTGCTGCTGGGCTACGAGGAGGCGATGACCCGCGTCGACAGCACCAGCGGCGATTGGTACGACACCAGCGCCCACATGCTGTGGATCGGCGAGCGCACCCGCCAGCTGGATGGGGCCCATATCCACTTCATGAAGGGGGTGAAGAACCCCATCGGCGTGAAGGTCGGCCCGACCCTGGAAGCCGACGACCTGCTGCGGCTGATCGACGTGCTGAACCCGGCCAACGAGCCCGGCCGCCTGACCTTGATCGGCCGCTTCGGTTCCGACAAGATCGCCGACCGCCTGCCGCGGCTGATGGAGGCGACGCGGAAGTCGGGCCGCAGCGTGGTTTGGTCCATCGACCCGATGCACGGCAACACGCTGAAGGCCGGCAACGGCTACAAGACCCGGCCCTTCGACCGCATCCTGGCCGAGGTTCGCGCCTTCGTGGAGATCGCCGGGTCGGAAGGCGTCCACCCGGGCGGCGTCCACCTGGAGATGACCGGCCAGAACGTCACCGAATGCACGGGCGGCGCGCGGGCGGTGACGGAAGGCGATCTGGCTGACCGCTACCACACCCACTGCGACCCGCGCCTCAACGGCGAGCAGGCGCTGGAGTTGTCGTTCCTGGTGGCCGAGAAGCTGCGGGCCCTGCGGAGCGAAGACCTGCGGGCGGCGAGCTGACCGCTACTCCTG
>SDZP01000622.1 GCA_004144935.1 Caulobacteraceae bacterium
GAACAGATCGACATTCCGGGCGAGCTGAAGGCCGAGGAGGCGGACGCCCGCTTCCATATGCTCGAGCAGATGGCCGATTTCGACGATGCGCTGCTGGAACAGCTGCTGTCGGACGAGACGCCCGACCTGAGCGCCGTGTTCGCCGACATCATTGCCGAGACCCGCGCCGCCCAGATCGCCCCGGTCTTCCTGGGCGCGGCGCTGCAGGGCTGCGGCGTGCGGCGGCTGCTCAAGGCCCTGCGCCACGACGCGCCGGAGCCGGACGCGGCGGCGCAGCGGGTCGGAGCCAGTGGTCCCGCGGCCTATGTGGTCAAGACCAGCCATGCCGGGCAGGCGGGCAAGCTGACCTATGCGCGGGTGTTCGGGGCCGACCTGGCCGACGGCTCCGACCTGACCATGCCGGATGGCGGGAAGGGCCGGGTGAGCGGGCTGTTCCAGGTGATGGGCCAGGCCAACCGGAAGGTCGCCACGGCCCGCTGCGGCGATGTGGTGGCGCTGGGCAAGGTGGAGGACGCCCACGCCGGCGACCTGCTGGGGGTCGGCAGTTCGGCAGGCCGGTCGATGGTGTCGGCCACGGCCCGTTTCCCTGTCTACGAGATCGCCATCGAGACGCGGGACCGCAAGGACGATGTGCGGCTGTCAGGCGCCCTGACCAAGCTGCTGGAAGAGGATCCGGGGCTGAAGCTGGTCCATGACGGCGAGCTGCACGAGATGCGGCTGGCCGGGCAGGGGGAGGCGCATTTGCGCATCGCGCTGGACCGGCTGAAGCGCCGCTACGGCGTGGAGGTCTCAAGCCACGCGCCGACCACGCCCTACAAGGAGACCATCCGCAAGGCCGTCACCCAGCGCGGGCGGCACAAGAAACAGACCGGCGGCCATGGCCAGTTCGGCGACGTGCTGCTGGAGATCCGCCCGCTGGCGCGCGGCGAGGGCTTCCAGTTCAGCGACCGGATCACCGGCGGGGTGGTGCCCAGGCAGTGGATTCCCGCCGTCGAGGCGGGGGTGCGGGATGCGCTGGAGAAGGGGCCGCTGGGCTTCCCCGTGGTCGATGTGGCGGTGACCCTGGTCGACGGCAGCTGGCATCCCGTCGACAGCTCGGAAATGGCGTTCCGGACGGCGGGGCGGATCGGGATGGCTGAGGGCCTGGCGGCGGCGTCGCCGATCCTGCTGGAGCCGATCGAGAAGCTGACCATCTATGCGCCCAACACGGCGACGGCGCGGATCACCTCGACCCTGTCGAACAAGCGCGGGCAGATCCTGGGCTATGACGCGCGGGATGGCTGGCCCGGCTGGGACCGGATCGAGGTCTGCATGCCGCATGCCGAGCGGCAGGACTTCATTATCGACCTGCGATCGATGACCCAGGGGC
>SDZP01000623.1 GCA_004144935.1 Caulobacteraceae bacterium
CCCCAGACCACGGCGGGTCTGGTCCTGCCGCTGGCGGTGGCGGTGTTCCGCATCACCAGCCCGGTCGCCAATCTGGCGGTCTGCCTCTATGTGGCGCAGCTGCACGGGGTCGAGCTGAGCCTCGGCGTCCTTATCGCGGGCGGACTGACGGCCATCGCCGTGTCCATCGCCTCGGTCGGCCTGCCGGGTCAGGTCAGCTTCTTCGCCGCCATCGGCCCCATCTGCCTGGCCATGGGTCTGCCGCTGGGGGTGCTGCCTCTGCTGCTGGCGGTCGAGGTCATCCCCGACATCTTCCGCACCGTCGGCAACGTCACCGCCGACCTGGCCGCGACGCGGATCGTCCAGGTGCGCGAAGGCGAGGACCTGGAGGCGGCGGACGCAACCGCCTGATCCAGACCGTCAGACGGCGATGGCGTAGTCCGCCTCGTCCGGCGCCATCACGCCGCGCATTGCGGTTATGAGCGCGCCGATCTGCAACGGCTTGCCGACACAGGCGTCCATCCCGGCCTCCATATAGGCCGCGATCTGATCGGCCATGACGTTGGCGGTCAGGGCGATGATCGGGGTCCGTGCGCGACCGAGCGCGATTTCTCGGTCCCGGATCGCCCGCGTGGCGCTGGGCCCGTCCATCCGCGGCATCTGCACATCCATCAGGATGATGTCCCACGGCTCCGCCTCCCAGGCGGCCACCGCCTCGACGCCGTCGTCGACGACCCGGATATCGACGCCCAGCTGATGCAGCAGGGTCTTCAGCACCAGCTGATTGACGGAATTGTCCTCCGCCGCCAGGACGCGCAGTCCCAGATTGCCGGCTGATTCCACCGGCGCGGGCGGGGACAGGACGACCGGACACTGGGCGTCGTCCAGACGTTCGAGCGGCAAGCGAACCTCGAACCGGCTGCCCTTGCCCAGGTCGCTGGCGGCGATGATCTCGCCCCCCATCAGGACGACAAGATCGCGACTGATGGCCAGGCCCAGGCCGGTGCCGCCATATCGCCTCGTGGTCGAGGCGTCGGCCTGGGTGAAGGTCTGGAACAGGGCCGATAGCCTGTCCGGCGCAATGCCGATGCCCGTGTCCGACACCGCGATCCGCAGATCGTTTCCTTCGTGCCGGGCGTCGACCCGCACCTCGCCAGCCTCGGTGAATTTGAGTGCATTGGCGATGAGGTTGTAGAGCACCTGGCGGATGCGGGTCGGGTCGCCGCGATAGGCGCCGCAGGCGTCGGGCGCGACGGTCAGGGCGAAGGACAGACCCTTCTTGTTGGCCAGGGCGGTGAAGCCGGAATGCGCCCCCTGAAGCAGGGTCCGCAGATCGAAGGCGACAGCCTCGATGACCATCTTGCCGGCCTCGATCTTGGAC
>SDZP01000198.1 GCA_004144935.1 Caulobacteraceae bacterium
CTCCAGGGGGAAGGGAGTGTTTGGCGCCGGCGCGTTCATCACTGCGCCGCCAGGGCATTGTGGGCCCGGCCGAGGATTTCGCTGGAGTTGGCCAGGAACTTCTTCACGTTCCGCGCCGCCTGGCGGATGCGCTGTTCGTTCTCGACCAGGCCGATGCGGACGTAGCCTTCGCCGTACTCGCCGAAGCCCGAGCCGGGGGCGACGGCGACGCCCGCGTTTTCGACCAGAAGCTTGGCGAACAGCATTGAGCCGGCCTCCTTGTACTGCTCGGGGATCGGGGCCCAGGCGAACATCGAGGCAGGCGGGCTGGGGATGTCCCAGCCGGCCTGGGCCATCGATTTGACCAGCGTGTCGCGGCGCGACTTGTAGGTGGCGCGGATCTCGTCGACGCAGTCCTGCGGCCCGTTGAGGGCGGCGGCGGCGGCGACCTGGATGGGGGTGAAGGCGCCGTAGTCGAGGTAGGACTTCACCCGGGCCAGGGCGGCGCACATGCGCTCGTTGCCGACCACCATGCCGACCCGCCAGCCGGCCATGGCGTAGGTCTTCGACAGGCTGTTGACCTCGACCGCGCAGTCCTTGGCGCCGTCGATCTGCAGCACGCTGGGAGGCGGGTTGTCGTCGAAGTAGATCTCCGAATAGGCGACGTCGGAGATGACCAGCAGGTCGTGCTTCTTGGCCAGCTTGATGGCCTCGGCGTAGAAGTCGAGGTCGACCCATTGCGCCGTCGGGTTCGACGGGTAGCTGAGGATCAGCACGGAGGGCGGCGGCACCGAGTTCTTCACCGCCCGGCTGACGCCCGACAGGTATTCCTCGGGGCTGAGGGCCGGCACGTGGCGGATCACCCCGCCGGCCATGATGAAGCCGAAGGCGTGGATCGGATAGGCGGGGTTGGGGCAGATGATGACGTCGCCGGGGGCGGTCAGGGCGTTGGCCAGGTTGGCGAAACCTTCCTTGGAGCCGAGGGTGGCGATCACCTCGGTGTCGGGGTTCAGCTTCACGCCGTAGCGGCGGTCATAGTAGCCGGCCATGGCGCGGCGCAGGCCGATGATGCCCTTGGAGGCGCTGTAGCGGCCGGCCTTGGGGTCGCGGGCGGTCTCGACCAGCTTGTCGACGATGTGCTTTGGCGTCGGCATGTCGGGATTGCCCATGCCGAAGTCGATGATGTCGACGCCCTGGCCGCGCAGGCGGGCCTTGATGCGGTTGACCTCTTCGAAGACGTAGGGCGGCAGGCGGCGGATACGGTGGAAATCGGTTGTCATCGGGGCTCTTCGCCGCAAATCGGCGTGCAGGAGCGGATGATTTTGTCAGGCGAAGCCGCCCGACAAAATCAAACTTTAGAAACGGACCCCTTTTATCCTCTACGGGTATAGGCCCATAGAGGAAGGGGTCCGCCGCGCATGGATAGCCCACGGACAGGGCCCAACCAAGCAGGCTGTTGGAAGATTATGCCCCCGACGCCCGCAGGTTTCCCTACTTCGGCTTCGGAGGCGCCTTAGCTCGCGCCCGGGCGGCGGCGGCGAAGGCCGCCGATTCGGCGATCTCTGCGTCGGTGGGCGGGCGGATGCCGCCGACATTGGCGTCCGACATGGCGCGGGCGGCGAAGGCGTCGCTGGCGTCGAGGTCCCAGGTTTCCGGGGCCGTGCTGTTGGTGACGTAGAGGCCTTCGGTGGTCTGGTCCTCGACCTCGGCCTTCATGGCCTCGGGGCTGGGCAGGTCGGTGGGAGCGACCGGAATGCTGGCGAAGGTCGGGAAATCGCCCGGGCTGGCCAATACCGCCTCGATGTCGGCCTTGGCCGGCGAGGTGGGGTTGACGGCGACCGCGTCGAACGGCCGGCGGCCCGTGGGCGAGGCGCAGGCGGCGAGCGACAGCAGGCCCAGGACCAGGACGGAAGCGCTCATCTTGCGCGACAACGGAATGCGAGCTTGGCCGTTCATCTCAAGTCCGGTCATATGCGATGATTGCGGCAAGCGAAAGGGCGAGCCCACGCCCTTCCAGGTGAGGAAACGATGCATGGCCGGTGAAGCCAAGGCGAAGCCCCGCAAGACAGCCAAGCCCAAGGGCGCCGACGCGCCCAAACCGGCGAAGGCGAAGGGGGCTGCAAAGGCCGCCCCGAAGGCCGCGAAAGCCCCCAGGGCCCAGCCCGACGACCGCGTCCAGGCCGCCCGCCAGGCGACGGCCGAGGCGACCGCGCCGCCGCCGAAAGCCGGGCCGCCCCCCTTCCCGCCTATCGCCGATCCGGCCGGCTTCATCCCCAAGGAGCAGCGCGAGCAGTTCGAGCGGCTGTCGGCGAATCTGGCCCGCGCCGCCATCACCGCCCAGGGCGCCATCGCCGAGGCGGCCCTGCGCCAGGCCGACGCCCCGGCGGCGCTGAACACCGACCCCTTCCACGTCGGCCCGGCCCTGACCCAGGTGATGGGCAAGCTGGCCTCCGAGCCCGACCGCATGCTGCGGGCCCAGGCCGACCTGTTCTCGCGCTATCTCGACCTCTGGCAGAACACCGCCAAGCGGATGGGCGGCGAGACGGTGGAGCCGACGGTGGTTCCGGCCAAGGGCGACAAGCGGTTCAACGATCCCGACTGGGGCGCTCATCCGCTGTTCGACGTGATGAAGCAGTCCTACCTCTTGACCTCCAACTGGCTGAACGCCCTGGTGGCCGACGTCGAGGGGGTCGATCCGCTGGAGAAGCGGCGGGTGGAGTTCTTCATGAAGATGCTGACCGACGCGGTCAGCCCGTCCAACTTCCTGATGAGCAACCCGGCCGCCTTGCGAGAAGTGGTGGCGACCGGCGGCGAGAGCCTGGTGCGGGGCATGGACCAGTTCGCCGGCGACCTGGCGCGCGGCGGCGGCCAGCTGTCGATCAGCCAGACCGACATGGACGAGTTCGTGGTCGGCCAGAACGTCGCCACCGCGCCGGGCAAGGTGGTTTACCAGAACGACATCCTGCAGCTGCTGCAGTTCAGCCCGACGACGGACGAGGTGCGGGAGATCCCGCTGCTGCTGTTCACGCCGTGGATCAACAAATACTACATCACCGACCTGCGCCCCGATAACAGCCTGATCCGCTGGCTGACGGCCCAGGGGTTCAGCGTCTTCGTGACCAGCTGGGTGAACCCCGACGAGACCCTCGCCGCCAAGACCTTCGAGGACTACCTGATCGAGGGCATCTATGACGCCACCGCCCAGGTGATGAAGCAGTGCGGGACCGACCGGGTGAACACGGTGGGCTACTGCATCGGCGGCACGCTGCTGTCCTGCGCCCTCGCCCACATGGCCGCCAAGGGCGACAAGCGGATCAGTTCCGCGACCTTCTTCGCCGCCCAGCAGGACTTCGCCGAGGCCGGCGACCTGCGGCTTTTCGTCGACGAGGGCTGGCTGAAGGACATCGAGGGCCAGATGGACAAGGCCGGCGGCTTCCTCCCCGGCAAGTCGATGGCCGATACGTTCAATGCGCTGCGCGGCAACGACCTGATCTGGTCGTTCTTCGTCAACAACTACCTGATGGGCAAGGAGCCCAAGCCCTTCGACCTGCTGTTCTGGAACAGCGACCAGACGCGCATGCCCAAGGCGCTGCACCTGTTCTACCTGCGCAATTTCTACAAGGACAACGCCCTGGCGGAGGGCAAGCTGACCCTGGCGGGGGTGAAACTGGACCTGTCGACGGTGAAGACGCCGATCTATGTGCAGTCCTCGCGCGAGGACCATATCGCGCCGTTCCGCAGCATCTATCGCGGGGCCAGGCTGTTCGGCGGGCCGGTGACCTTCACCATGGCGGGGTCGGGGCATATCGCCGGGGTGATCAACCATCCGGACGCGAAGAAGTACCAGCACTGGACGAACGCCGCCCTGCCCGCCTCGGTGGAGGACTGGGTGGCGGGCGCGGAGGAGCATCCGGGCAGCTGGTGGCCGCACTGGGCCGCGTGGCTGAACGAGCGGTCCGGCGGGATGGTGGCGGCGCGGGATCCGACGAAGGGGCCGCTGGGGGCGCCGCTGGAGGATGCGCCGGGGAGTTTCGTGAAGGTGCGCAGCTAGGCAAGCTCGAGCCGCAGCTTCGGCCTTTCCCAGGTGATCTCATCGACCGGCGGCGAGACCCCGACGTCGACCGCGCCCATCCGCCGATAGAAGTTTGCCGCCTCGGGGTTGGACGAAATGATTACGGCGGTGGCCCCCAGCGCCCTCGCCCGCTGCGCCATATGCCCGAACAATCGCCGGCCGACGCCCCTGCCCTGCGCGGCGTTGGCGGTGAAGAAGAGGTCCAGCTCCCGGACCGCGCCGCCGTGCGGGATCAGCTGGTGGAAGCCCATCACCGCGCCGTCCGCCTCGTCCAGCCAGACCTCGTCCGACTCACCAAACGTCCAGCGGGCGACGAAGGCCGCGATCATGGCCCGGGCGGCCGGGGCCTCGTAGCCGTTGCTCTCCGTCATCAGCGCTACCAGCGCCGCGCGATCCGCAGGTCTGGCACGCCGGATCATCGGTTGCCCCTCATCCTCCCCCATATTTGGGGGAGGGGGACCGCGCGCAGCGTGGTGGAGGGGGCGAATGCCGCGCGGCGACCGTGGAAATTGAGCACTGAGATCTTCCTGATAAAGCGGCGCACGGCCCTCGCCCCCTCCACCGCTTCGCGGTCCCCCTCCCCCGTAAACGGGGGAGGATGTGTGTGCACGAGCCAGCAATGCCCCTGACCGCCACCAACGACTTCGTCGTCAAGTTCGCCAACGTCAACGGCTCCGGCTCGGCCAGCGCCAACGGCCTGTTCGTGAAATCCATCCTGCGCAGCGGCGTCCCCGTCGCCGCCCGCAACATCTTTCCCAGCAACATCCAGGGCCTGCCGACCTGGTACGAGGTCCGCGTCAGCGGCGAGGGCTGGATGGGCCGGCGAGGCGGGGTCGACCTGATGGTCGCCATGAACCCCCAGACCTGGGACAAGGACGTCGCCGAGATCGAGCCCGGCGGCTACCTCTTCTACGACAGCACCCGGCCGATGCCGGCCGATCGCTTCCGGTCCGACATCACCGTCATCGGCGCCCCGCTGCAGCGGCTCTGCAATATGGCCTACAGCGACCCGCGCCAGCGCCAGCTGTTCAAGAACATCATCTATATCGGCGTGCTGACCTTCCTGCTCGGCATCGAGAACGCGGTCATCGAGACCCTGCTGGCCGAGCAGTTCGCCAGGAAGCCCAAGCTGATCCCGGCGAATATCGAGGCCTTCCACATCGGGGTGACCTACGCCCGCGAGAATCTCGAGCCCCTCGGCCTGCAGGTCAGGACCGCCGACGGGGTAGGGGACCACATCTTCATCGAGGGCAACAACGCCGCCGCCCTCGGCGCCGTCTACGGCGGGGCCACGGTCTGCGCCTGGTACCCGATCACCCCCTCGACGAGCGTCGCCGAGGGCTTCACCGACTGGTGCGAGAAGCTGCGCATCGACAAGGACACCGGCGAGGCCAGGTACGCCATCGTCCAGGCCGAGGACGAGATCGCCTCGATCGGCATGGTGGTCGGGGCCGGCTGGAACGGGGCCCGCGCCTTCACCTGCACCTCCGGCCCCGGCATCAGCCTGATGCAGGAGTTCATCGGCCTCAGCTATTTCGCCGAGATTCCGGCCGTGATCTTCGACGTCCAGCGCGGCGGTCCTTCGACCGGTATGCCGACCCGCACCCAGCAGTCCGACATCCTCAGCGCCGCCTATGCCAGCCATGGCGACACCAAGCATGTGCTGCTGATGCCGCGCGACCCGGGCGAATGCTTCGAGTTCGGGGCCCTGGCCTTCGACCTCGCCGACCGGCTGCAGACCACCATCTTCGTGATGCTCGACCTCGACATGGGCATGAACGAGTGGCTGACCGAACCCTTCCAGTGGGATGACCAAAGGCAGCTGGACCGGGGGAAGGTGATGACCGCTCAGATGCTGGAGGAGGGGGTCAATTTCGGTCGCTACCTCGACGTCGACGGCGATGGCGTGCCGTTCCGCACCTATCCCGGCATCCACCCGTCCAAGGGCGCCTACTTCACCCGCGGCACCAGCCGCGACCGCTACGCCCGCTATAGCGAGGAGGGCGCGGTCTATGTCGACAACATGGAGCGCCTGCTGCGCAAGTTCGAGACCGCCAAGGGCCTGGTGCCGGCGCCGGTCGAACAGAAGGCCGGCAAACCCACCCGCTTCGGCGTCATCCACTACGGCTCCACCGGCCCGGCGATGGACGAGGCGATGGCGGCGCTGGAGGCCCAGGGCCTTTACGTCGACGCCCTGCGCATCCGCGCCTTCCCGTTCCCGGGCGAGGTGTTCGACTTCATCGACCGCCACGACCTGGTCTTCGTCATCGAACAGAACCGCGACGCCCAGCTGCGCACCCTGCTGATGGCCGAGGGCGGCGTCGATCCGGCCCGGCTGGTCAAGATCCTGCACTACGAAGGGGCGCCGATCACGGCCCGCTTCATCACCCGGGAGATCACCGCCCGGATGGGCGCCCCGGTGTCGCCGAGCTCGGAGATGGCCCAATGACCTACATCGCCAAGCCGAAGTTCG
>SDZP01000624.1 GCA_004144935.1 Caulobacteraceae bacterium
GTCCTGGTCATCCCGACCGGTCCCCGGTTGACGATCACCCAGCCCATCAACCCGACCCGCAGGAACCACACCCCGCTGACCACCATGAAGGTCCGCATCGCCCACAGCCGGTGCGCCTCGAACCGCCGCTTCACCGCGTGGCGCCAGGCGAGAGCCGCGAAGACCAGGATCAGCGCCCCGTTGATCAGGATCGCCACCGCCGAGACCACCGACAGATAGGTCCCCCGGGCCACCGACAGCCACACCCCGCTCAGCGCCATGAAGATTGCGATGACGATGAAGCCGCGCCCGGTCCAGCGATGAACCTCCGGCCATCGCCGGCGCAGCGCCGGGAGCAGCTGCATCAGCCCCGCCAGGGTCACCACCGAGGCCAGCAGCACATGGGCGGCGAACACCCCGTTGCCGACGCGGTCGCCGGCGATGTAGCCGTCGATCAGCGGCTTGTCGTTCCAGCCGGCCAAATTCCCGGTCGCCGTCCGCACCCCGTAGAAGGCCAGGATAAAGCCGATGAAGGCCAGCTGGCCGACGGCGGCGACCGAAAACCAGAGCCGGCCGGACCAGCGCAGGAGCCTGGCGGCAAGGTCGCCCGCGGGCGATGACGAGGCGGGGTCGGGCATGGAATCTCCGGGCCGGACGCTCCGGGATGGAGGTCACGCGCCGGGCTTGCGGCGGCCCGCCCGCGCCGTCTCGCCGATTTGGAATTCGGCCAGAATTTCCTCCCGCAAAGTACTCCGGGGGCCAGGGCGATCGCAGATGGCTTCGGGCTCGACGATCGATGAAGTCGCCTCAGAACTCCCTTCTCCCCTTGCGGGAGAAGGTGGCGGCAAAGCCGCCGGATGAGGGGTCGCACCAGCCCATCGGATCGCCGCTGTTAATCCCCCCCACGCTGGACAGCGCCCCGGCCAGCCCGCAGACTTCACCCGCAAAGGAGGCCCGGATGGACACGACCGCGACGTTCGCCCCGTCCCTGGCCGCCCTCGGCCGCCAACCGCACCTGCGGCGGCCGCCCGGCCGGCTGACGGTTCACGCGGCGATCACCGTGGCCGTCTTCGTCAGCTACATCCTCCACCGGCTGACCGAGGGCGGCCTCTCGACCCTGTTCGCCGTCGTCGGGGTCGGGGCCTGCGGCTGGGCCTGGCTGCTCGCCCGCGCCCTGTTCGATCCGGCCGGGCGCGACGCCCGCTGGCCAAGGATCGTGGCCCTGATCGTCGCGGCGGCGGGCGCCGCCGGCGTCCTGGCCCCGGCCGACAGCCTCCTGGCCCGCGTCGCCGCCGGCGCCTACGCCCTCAGCGGCTCGGCCGCCCTGATGCTGACCTTCGTCGAGCCCTTCCACCGCTTCCGCAGCGACCTGGAC
>SDZP01000199.1 GCA_004144935.1 Caulobacteraceae bacterium
AGCTGCGGACCGAGCGGGTGCGGGCCCCGGTCTCGCCCAGCTTCGAAAAGCCGGTGGTCGTCGAGGGCTGGGTGCTGGACGTGGCCAGTCCCGGCTCGAGCGGCGGGCGGCTGCTGATCGCCCCGACCCGGATCGAAGGGCTGTCGCCGCAGGATCTGCCCTACCGGGTGCGGCTCACCGTCGACGAGACCGCCATGGTCGGGCCGGGTCAGGCGGTGCGGCTGCGCGCCGGCCTCGGACCGCCGCCGCCACCGTCCAGTCCGGGATCCTATGACTTCGCCCGCGACGCCTGGTTCGACCGCGTCGGCGGCGTCGGTTTCAGCGTGTCCCCGCCACAGATCGTCGCCCTGGCCGAGCCGCCGCTGGCCCTGCGCTGGGCCATGGGGGTCAACGCCATGCGCTGGAGCTTGGCGCGGCGCATCGTCGACCAGATGGGCGAGCGGTCGGGCGGCCTGGGCGCGGCCATGGTCACCGGCCACGAGGCCTGGATCACAAAGGAGCAGACCGACGCCATGCGGGCGTCGGGGCTGGCCCATATCGTCTCAATTTCCGGATTGCACATGGCCATCGTCGGCGGCTTCGCCTTCGCCCTGGCGCGACTGCTGATCGCCGCCTGGCCGTGGCTGGCGCTGCGGATCGACGGCAAGAAGACCGCCGCCCTGCTGGGCATGGCCGCCGTCGGGACCTACCTGGTCGTCTCGGGCGCGCCGCCGCCCGCGGTGCGGGCCGCGATCACCGCCGGGGTGGCCTTCCTGGCCATCCTGTTCGACCGTCGGGCCATCAGCCTGGACGCGCTGGCCGTCGCGGCCATGGCCATCCTGCTGCTGTACCCGGAAGCGGCCACCGAGCCCGGCTTCCAGATGAGCTTCGCCGCCACCGCCGCCCTGGTGGCCCTGGTCGAGGTGCTGCCACGACCGGTGAAGGAGATTTCGATCCCCTGGTGGATCCGCTGGCCGCAGGCGGTCGGGGTCTGGATCGTCGCCAGCATCGCCATGAGCCTGGTGGCCGGCATGGCCACCGGCCCCTTCGCCATGCACCACTTCAACCGCGTCGCCTCCTACGGCCTGGCGGCCAACCTGCTGGTGGCGCCGATCTCCAGCTTCGTGATGATGCCCTTCCTGGCGATCGGGGCGGCGCTGGAGCCGCTGGGCCTGGGCGGACCGTTCCTGGCCATCGCCGGCTGGTCCATCGACCTGATGCTGGCCATCGCCGAGCAGACGGCCGCCACGCCGGGGGCCCAGGTCACCGTCGCCAGCGGGCCGGCCTGGACCTTGCCGGTGGCCTTCCTGGGCATCCTCATCCTCTGTCTCTGGCAGGGACGGCTGCGCTGGCTGGGCGTTCCGCTGGCGCTGACCGTCGCCCTCTGGCCACGTCCGCTTCCGCCGGATCTGTGGATCGCCTCGGATGGCTCCGCCTTGGCGGTGCGGCAGGGCGAGACGGCGATCGCGGCCCGGCCGGAGAGCCGGCGCTTCGCCCTGGAGGTCTGGTCGCGGCGACGCGGGCTGACCCTGGACGACGCGGCCTCCCCGGCGCTGTTCGACTGCAACCGCCGCCGCTGCCTCGGCGACATCGCCCAATGGAACCAGCGCCGGACCCCGGACGGGAAAGCCCTCGCCGAGCTCTGCCGGGCCAAGGTCGTGGTGTTCCGGTCGGCGGCGCCGCAAGGCTGCCCATCCGGCCTGATCCTGAGCGCCGCCGACTTCCGCAAGGGCGGCTCCGCCGAACTCTATCGCCGGGGCGAGGGCTGGCGGATCGTCTGGGCCGAGCCTCTGCGAGGCCAGCGCCCCTGGACCAAAAAGCCTATCCCGGCCGGGCCGGAATAGGCTTTCAGTCTCGTTTGCGCGCGTCCGGATGGCGAACCGGACAGCCGTTTCGCCTGAAGGCGCTAGTGATAGCGGCGGATGAGCCCGACCAGCTTGCCCTGCACCGCGACCTGGTCGGGGCCGTAGATCTGGGTCTGGTACTTGGGGTTGGCCGCTTCCAGTGCGATGGAGGCCCCTTTGCGGCGCAGGCGCTTCAAGGTGGCGGTTTCGCCCTCGACCAGGGCGACGACGATCTCGCCGCTGGTGGCCTGGTCGGTGCGGCGGATGACGACATAGTCGCCGTTGAGGATGCCGGCCTCGATCATCGAATCCCCTTCGACCTCGAGAACATAGTGCTCGCCGGCCCCGAGCATGGTTTCGGGCACCTGCAGCTTGTCGCGCTCGTGCTGGATGGCCTCGATCGGCACACCGGCGGCGATGCGGCCGAGGATGGACAGTTCGCGGACGTCATTGGCCGGTTCCGGCGCGCTCATGGCGGCGCGGGAGCCTTCGACCACCTGCGGCTTGAAGGCCTGGCGGCCGCCGGCCGGGGCAGAGGTGGTCGCCTGCTGCGGCAGCTTGACCACTTCCAGCGCCCGGGCGCGGTGGGCCAGGCGGCGCAGGAAGCCGCGCTCTTCCAGCGCGGTGATCAGCCGGTGGATGCCGGACTTGGAGGCCAGGTCGAGCGCGTCCTTCATCTCGTCGAACGACGGCGAGACGCCGGATTCCTTAATGCGTTCATGGATGAACATCAGAAGTTCGTGCTGCTTGCGGGTCAGCATGGCGAAGGCTCTCCAGGCGCGACTGTCGGGGAACAAATCGCAAACGATGGAGATGTTCTCTAGGTGTTCTTTCTTTCTGTCAAGTTAACCGCGTTGCTTGCCCGCCGACTGAAAATCAAGAGGGAACAGGTTGCGGCGGCGCGCGGTTAGGCAAGGACCGGACCCTCTTTCAGCGCGTGTTCCATGAGCTTCACCCAACTCGATCCCAGCCTGCCCGTCACCGTCGAGGGCAAGGGCAAGGGCTATGCCTTCGCGGTCATCGACTATGGTCAGGAGCACCATCTGATCTGGGTGGTGGCGCTCGACGACACCGGCGAAATCTGGTCGGCGCCCAACCCCAAGGTCCGGGTGACCGCCAACTGGACGATGGGCCGAAAGCCCGCGCCGGCCAATGAGGTGACCACCCTGCGGCCGGCCGCGGTGGCGGGCTAGGCCAGCAGCGTCCGGGTGGCGGCGGCGACGTCGGCCTGACGCATCAGGCTTTCGCCGACCAGCATGGCGCGCGCGCCGGTTCGGGCCATGCGGGCGGCGTCATCGGCGGTGAAGACGCCGCTTTCGGTGACCAGCAGGACATCGGCCGGCAGATCGACGCTGAGGCGTTCGGTGACGGCCAGATCGACGACGAAGCTGCGCAGGTCGCGGTTGTTGACGCCCAGCAGGGTGGCGCCCAGGGCCAGGGCGCGGTCGCGCTCGGCCTCGTCATGCACCTCGACCAGCGCGTCCATGCCCAGGCGGGCGGCCTCGGCCATCAGGTCGGCGGCCAGGGCGTCGTCGATCATCGCCATGATCACCAGGATGGCGTCAGCGCCCAGCGCCCGGCTCTCGGCCACCTGCCAGGGATCGACCAGGAAGTCCTTGCGGATGCAGGGCAGGGCGACCTGCCCCCGGGCGGCGGCCAGGTAGCTGTCGTCGCCCTGGAAGCTCGGGCCGTCGGTGAGCACCGACAGACAGGCGGCGCCGCCGGCCTCGTAGGCGTGGGCCAGGGCCGGCGGGTCGAAGTGGGCGCGGATCAGGCCCTTGGAGGGGGAGGCCTTCTTGATCTCGGCGATCAGGGCCAGGCGATCGCCGGACCTGGCCTCCAGCGCCTTGCGAAAGCCGCGCGGGGTGTCGGCGGCGGTAAGGTCCACGGTGGGGCGGGCGGCCTTGCGGTCGGCCACTTCTTCGCGCTTGTAGGCGGCGATCCTGGCGAGGATGTCGGCCATCAGCTGTGGGTCGCGGCGATCAGGCCGGCCAGGGCGGCCCTGGCCCGGCCGTCGTCGATGACGGCGCCGGCCAGCTCGACGCCCTCGCGCAGCGTCTCCACCTTGTCGCCGATCAGGAAGGCGGCGGCGGCGTTGAGCATGACCACGTCGCGATAGGCCCCGGTCTCGCCGTCCAGCAGGCGGCTGAGGGCGGCGGCGTTCACCTCCGGCGTGCCGCCGGTCAGCTCGTCAAGGCTGTGCTTCTGCAGGCCGACGGCATCGGGCGTGATGTTGAAGTTGCGCACCCCGCCGTCGCGCCATTCGCAGACCATGGTCGGGCCGGTGACGGTCATCTCGTCCATGCCCGAGCCATGGACGGTCCAGGCCCGTTCGGCGCCGAGCGCGCCGAGCACCCGGGCCAGAGGCTCGAGCAGGCGGGGATCATAGACCCCCAGCACCTGGCGCCTCGCCCCCGCCGGGTTCGACAGCGGACCCAGCAGGTTGAAGATGGTGCGGAAGCCGAGCTCGGCCCGCACCGGTAGGACGTGGCGCATGGCGCCATGGTGGGCCGGGGCGAACAGGAAGCAGATGCCCGCCTCGTCCAGCGCCTTGCGCTGTTGTTCCAGGCCAGCGTCGATCTTGACGCCGAGAGCCGCCAGCACGTCGGAAGATCCGGACTTGGAGCTGAGCGCGCGGGTGCCGTGCTTGGCGATCTTCAGCCCGCCGCCGGCCGCGACCAGGGCGCTGGCGGTGGAGATGTTGAAGGTGTGCAGGCCGTCGCCGCCGGTGCCGCAGGTGTCGACCACCTGATAGGGGTGGTCGAGGGTGACGGCGGCGCGGCGCATGGCGCGGGCGCAGGCGGTCAGCTCGCCGACCGTCTCGCCGCGCAGGCGGATGGCGGTGACGGCGGCGGCGATCTGGGCCGGGGTCGGCTCGCCGCGCAGGCAGGCGGCGAAGAAGGCCTCGGCGTCGTCCTCGGACAGGGTCTGGCCGTCCGCGAGGCGGGCGAGGAGAGGCTTGAAGGTGTCGGACATTATTTGGCTTCGCGGCGCGAGGTGTCTTGGCGATGCGCCAACCCCAAACCCCGATCATGCTCGCGTAGGCGGGCATCCATGCGGAGGTTGGTGTTTCGCGGAGATCGCGGGCCTCGCTCCGATCGACGGGCGGCCAGGGTGAGGCCACCGGCGCTTGGATGCCCGCATTCGCGAGCATGGTCGGAGGAGGAGGAGAGGGCGGAAAACACCTTCACACCACCGCCGTGCGGGGCACGTTCGCCAGGTCGAGAAAGTTGCCCAGCAACTGGTGACCACAGCTTGTCAGGATCGACTCGGGATGGAACTGCACGCCATGCACCGGCCGCGTCCTGTGGGCCAGGCCCATGATCTCACCATCTTCGGTCCAGGCGGTGACTTCCAGCTCGGCCGGCAGGGTGGCGCGGTCGACGGCCAGGCTGTGATAGCGGGTGGCGGTGAAGGGGCTGGGCAGGTCCTTGAAGACGCTGGCCCCCTCATGGAGGATCGGGCTGGTCTTGCCGTGCATGATGGCCTTGGCGCGGATGACGTCGCCGCCGTAGGCCTCGCCCATGGCCTGGTGGCCCAGGCAGACGCCGAAGATGGGCATGTCGTCCGGGGCGCCGCGCAGCAGGGGCAGGCAGATACCGGCCTGCGCTGGGGCCTTGGGGCCGGGGGACAACAGGATGGCGGCCGGCCGGAGGCCCAGCGCCTCCTGCACGGTCAGCGCGTCGTTGCGCCGGACAAGCGTCTGGGCCCCAAGCTCGTTCAGGTAATGGACGAGGTTGTAGGTGAAGCTGTCGTAGTTATCGATCACCAGGATCATGGACCCGCTTCTAGCGGGGAAGACCCGGCAGGGGAACGGGGTTCAGCGCTCCGCCGCCTTTCGGCGATCGATGGCGAAACCGCCCTCGCCGTGGACGCCGAGGCTGGCGAAACGGCCCTGTTCGGCCTTGTGAATATATTGCTCGGCGACGATCCAGGCCTTCACGGGGCGCAATACGGCGAGGCAGCCGGCGATCAGGGCCGGGAAGACCAGCAGGATCTGCAGCCAGATCGGCGGGCTGGCGACCACGGCCCACCAGGCCCAGACGGCGATCACCAGGATGCCGACCCCGGTCATGGCGAAGAAGGCCGGGCCGTCGGCGGGGTCGGCGAAGCTGAAGTCGAGACCGCAGGACTCGCAGGATGGCGCCATGGTCAGGAAGCCGGCGAACAGCGGACCCTCGCCACAGCGGGGGCAGCGGCAGCGCAGGCCCGCTTCGAGGGAGGTTGGGGCGGTCATCGGCGGCTCCATACAATGGGGACTTGAGTCCATACAATGTGTGAGTATTGTATGACTTCATGACCAGGCGGGCAATCTCTGCCGACGCGGACGCCGCCCGGTGGTCGCATCACATTTCCCCGTCGGGGCCGCGCTACCGCGCCATCGTCGACGGGCTGGCCGAGGCGATCCGGCAGGGGGACCTGCATCCGGGCGAGCGACTGCCGCCGCAAAGAGCGCTGGCGGCCGGCCTGGGCGTCGACCTGACGACGGTGACGCGCGCCTTCAGCGAGGCGCAGGCGCGGGGATTGATCGAAGGCGCGGTCGGGCGAGGCACCTTCGTCCGGGCGACGGCGGCGGAGCTGGACGCGGCGCGGGTCGACCTCTCCATGAACCTGCCGCCGCCGCCCGACGGCAAATCGCTTGGCCAGGAGATGGCGCAGGCGGCGCAGGCGATCCTGGGGCGGGCCG
>SDZP01000625.1 GCA_004144935.1 Caulobacteraceae bacterium
ACGCATGCCGTTCATCTGGGCCGACATCATCAGCGCCTTGTCGCGGCCGGTTCACCCTCTACGCCTCCAGCCGCGACAAGGCGCTGATGATGTCGGCCCAGATGAACGGCATGCGTCGCCTGGGAGACGCCCACCAGCTGGTCCTCGTCGACGGGCTGGAAAGCATCGACACCACCGCCGCCAGCAACGGCCTGATCGGGCACGACGACTTCGCCGGCACCGCCCTCGACGACTTCCGCGCCGTGGTCTGGCTGAGCCTCGCGCCGGACCGCCGCTGCGTGCTGCAGCAGGGCCAGGGCGAGCGGCGCTGGTGGGCCTTCGGCGGGGCCTGTCCGGTCACCGACTTCCGCGCCGCCACGCTGGCCGCCCGCGTCGCCGGCGGGCCGCGGGCCGCCCTGGATCAGGTCGACCAGCAGATGCCCGGCGCCAGCGGCCCGGCCAGGGACGCCATGGGCCGGATGCGCCAGATGCTCAGCGGCTTCATGGATCGCTAGAGCGGGTTGCGGTGAGCGGGACCCGGCAATCGGCTGACACGCCCGTGTCCTAGAAGGCGACGCTCGCCGAGACGAACAGCCGGCCGTCGTAATTTTCGCCCAGGTCGTGGCTGTCGGTGTCGTACCAGCGCAGGTCGAGGGCCAGCCTGTCGGTGGCGTTCCAGGTGACCCCGGCGTTCCAGGCGCGGTAGTCCGCCCCGCCGTCCTGTTCCCGCGCGCCATAGGCGGCGGAGATCTTCCAGTCCTCGGCCAGCTCGCGGCTGGCCTGGGCTTCGACCCACCAGGCGGCCCGCGTGGCCGCATAGTTGTCCGGGCTGTATTCGACCCGCAGGCGCAGGTCGGTCCCGGCGACGGGCAGGGTGGTGTCGGCCCGCAGCTCCAGCCATTCGCTCTGCACCCCGTCGGGCGTGCCGGGCATGGTCTTGACCATCGCCCGCAGGTCGAACTTCACGTCGCCCAGCTCCGGCTTGGCGCCGACATAGGCATGCAGCTCCGCATCCCCGCCCTGCGACACGTCGGCGTTGCTGCCGAAGAGCCCGACATAGGCGGGGCCGAAGTCGTAGCTGGCGTCGAGCTGGAAGGCCGGGTCGCCGTCGCTCTTGCCCGTGCCCTTGGAGATGTACTCGCTGGCCAGCGTCGCCCTGACCGCCCAAGGGTTTTCAGCCGCCAGCGCCGCGCCGGGCAGGCCGACGGCGGCAAGGGTCATCAGGCGGAGGGAGTCGGCGAGGCGAGGGCGCATGGCCCCCTATAGTCCGTCGTCAGATGATCTTGAAGAGCTTCAGACCCTGATAGAGGCAGAGCAGCAGCACGAGCGAGCCGACGATCCAGGTGAAGGTGCGCACCGGGATGATCTTCACC
>SDZP01000200.1 GCA_004144935.1 Caulobacteraceae bacterium
GTGGTCAGGTGCTGGCCCAGCTTCACCAGTGTGCCGGTCATGTAGGTCAGGCCGATATGCACTTCGCCCTCGCGCTCAAACACCGCGTTTTCCGCGCCCATCGCCAGTGCCATCGCCGCCGCCGCGCCGGGCAGGAAGCCGCCCGCGCCGCACAGCGCGGCCACCGCCAGCAGCCCGGCCACCAGCAGCAGCACAAGGGTTGCGCGCCGGGGGCCTGCGCGGCGCCCCACCAGCGTGCCCGCCATTACGCCCAGCACGAACAGGGCGACCAGTCCGGCAGCGACAAGCGCGGCCTGCGCCCCCGCCGCCAAACCCACGGCCATGCGGGTGGTGTTGCCGCTCATGAAGGAGACGAAGAAGCCGCCGGTCAGCAGGAAGCCGACCGCGTCGACGAAGCCGGCCACCGACGACAGGGCGGCGGCCAGCAGGCGGGTGCGCAGGTCGGCGGTGCGCATCTGCCAGGCTCCCTCTCGACGATCGGCCGTCCGGACGGTCAGCCTAGCGGATGATCGCCGCCGCCGGAACCGCCCCACAGCGCCACGCCGGACAGGCAAACGCCCCGGAGACCTCTCGATCGCCGGGGCGCGCTGTACGCTTTACTGGGGTCGCCGACTATTGGCGGCGATAGTTGGCCGGGTAGCGGTCGTCACGGACGTCCATGCGGACGGTCCGCGCCAGGCTGTCCAGGCGGGCGTTGATCGCGGTCATGGCGCGCGGGCCGAGGCGGCCGCTGTTGCGGCGGCGCATCTGCTCATCCGAGCGGGTGATGTCCGCCAGTGTGGTCAGGGCCGACTGCGACTCGCGGCGGGTCAGCTGGCCGTCGTTGCGGGCCATGCGGATGTACTCGCCCAGCATGGTGGCGCGCTGGCGGGTGTCGCTGCGGCTCCAGGACTGCATGCCGCGATCGGGACCGCGGTTGTCGTTCTGGGCGTAGGGGCGGTCGTTGCCGCCAACCCGCATCCAGCGGCCGTTGCTGTCGTAGTAGCCGCGCGTCTCGCCGGCGACCCAGCGGCCGTTGTCGTAGTAGCCCGGCTGGGCGTCGGCGACCCAGACGCCGTTGCTGTCGCGGCGGCCGGGGGCCTGGCCACGCATCCAGCGACCGTTGCGGTCGTAGTAGCCCTGGGCGGGACCGGCGACCCAGCGGCCGTTCTCGTAGTGGCCGGCCGAGGTTCCGGCGACCCACTGGCCACGGCTGTCGTAGTAGCCGTTGGCGGCGGCGGGCACCCAGCGACCGTCACGGTCCATGTAGCCGCCGGCGCCGCGCGCCTCGACCCAGCGGCCGTTGTCGTAATAGCCGTTGGGCTGGCCTTCGACGAAGCGGCCCTCGCGGTCGAAGTAGCCGCTGGCGCGGCCGACCTGGCGGTCGTTGGCGTGCCACATGCCGTTGGTGTCGTAATAGCCGTAGGCGCGGTCGCAGTCGGCGCTGGAGCGGGCGATGGCGTTGCCGGCGATGGCCCCGACGATGCCGCCGAGGACGGCGCCCTCGGTGCGGTTCTTGCGGTCGGCGACGCTGCCGCCGATGACGGCCCCGGCGACGCCGCCGATGACCGTGCCGCCGGTGGTGCGGTTGTCACGTTGCTGTTCGCAGCGGTCCTGGGCGAAGGCCATGGACGGCAACAGGGCGGCGACGGCGATGCCGGCGACCCAAAGGGACTTTTTCAAGGGGGAAGCTCCTCGGCGCGCGTCTGTGCGTGCCGTTGGTCAGCCTAACGGCGCGCTGGCCTGGAGGTTCCGTAGCGTGGGAGGTTGGCCTCAGGACTGCCTTCTCCCCTTGCGGGAGAAGGTGGCCCCGAAGGGGTCGGATGAGGGGTCGATGATCGGCTCAGCCGCGATCCGGCGGCACGGGCTGCAGATAGGCTGACGGGAGAGGCGCGCCCGTATCGATCCCTGCGAAGTCCTTTGGCGCGGCGTAGTCCGTGGTGAGGCGGGCTTCGACGGCCTTCAGGACGGCGGCGATGACGTCGCCAGGCCTGTTGGAGATTGTGGCGTTTGGAAAGCGCAGGACGCGAAAGCCCTGGGCCTTGAGCCAGGCGTCACGGACCGCGTCCTGGTCCTCGTCATGGAATGGCCCGTCGGCTTCGATGATCAGGCGATGCCTGAAGCAGAGAAAATCGATGACGTAGCGGCCGATGGGAACCTGGCGGCGGAACTTGAGGCGTTCGAGACGGCGGTTGCGGAGGAGTTTCCAGAGGCGCTCCTCATGGAAGGTGGGGGCGCTCCTCATGCGGCGCGCGAGCACGAGTTTCGGTTTGTCCGGCATGTCAGGCCCGAACAAATCATGAACATCGTTCGGTGATCAAGCGGAATATTTTGGGGTGTCGCCGGCTTGGGTGACGGCTTTGAGGATTTTCGACCCCTCATCCGACCCCTTCGGGGCCACCTTCTCCCGCAAGGGGAGAAGGGAGTTTAGGCGTCCAGCAGGGCTTCCGCCTTGCGGGTCACCGCCGACAATCGCGGCCCCCAGTCGCGCGCCAGGGCTTCCGGGTCGTCGCCGCGCGTGGCGAACAGCGGCGCGTCCCAGACCATGGCGGCCCTGCCGAACGGCACCGGGATCATCGCCCCGTCCCAGCTGCCGAGCCGGATGGCCGGCTTGCAGGCGAGGCCGACCAGCAGGACCGGGGCGCCGGTGACGCGGGCCAGGGCGGGGGTGCCGGCCTGCATGACCTCGTTGGGACCGCGCGGGCCGTCGGGGGTGATGGCGATGCCGCCTTGCTCGTTCACCCAGCGGATCATGTCGCGGAAGGCCTGTTCGCCGTGCTTGTTCTTGGCCGGGTCGGACTTCTTCTTGGAGGAGCCGCGGATGGCCGGGAAGCCGATGGCCTGCATGGCCGAGGCGATGAACTGGCCGTCGCTGCTGCGGCTGATCAGGGCGCGCATGTCGTGGCGATGACCGGGGGCCTGGGGCCAGCTGACCGGCGAGAGCGGGATGCGGCCGTGCCAGAAGCAGAGGATGGCGCCCTTGCCGGCATAGCCCGGCTGCTGCGCGCGCCAGGCGGCCCAGACGCCCTCGGCGCTGTCCTGGCCCTCGCGGGTCCAGCGCATGGTGGCGAAGCAGAGGCGCAGCCAGGCCGCGAAAACCAGGGCGAGGAACCCCTGCACCCCCTCGGAGCGGAACCATTTCTTCATGCGGCGGAACCGGCCGGCGGCGCGCTCAGGTCGACGACGGTGGAGTCGAGGTTCTGGGCCTGGGCCAGGCGGGCGTAGAGGCCGTTCTTCTTCACCAGGCCCGCATGGGCGCCGGTCTCGACCACGCGGCCCTTGTCGATGACATAGATGCGGTCGGCGTTCTTCACCGTCGACAGGCGGTGGGCGATGAGGATGGTGGTGCGGCCGTCCATCAGCCGCTCCAGCGCCGCCTGCACCTGGGCCTCGCTTTCGGTGTCCAGCGCGCTGGTCGCCTCGTCGAGCAGCAGGATGGGGGCGTCCTTCAGAAAGGCGCGGGCGATGGCGATGCGCTGGCGCTGGCCGCCGGACAGGCGGGCGGCGTTTTCGCCGACCAGGGTGTCGTAGCCGTGCGGCTGGCCCAGTATGAAGTCATGGGCGGCGGCCAGGCGGGCGGCCTGCTCGACCTCTTCCTGGCTGGCGTCCGGCCGGGCGTAGGCGATGTTGTTGCGGATGGTGTCGTCGAACAGGAAGGGCTCCTGGGTGACCAGGGCGATCTGGCTGCGCAGGGAGGCGGTGGTCACCCGGCGCACGTCCTGGCCGTCGATGGTCAGGGCCCCGCCGCTGACGTCGTAGAAGCGCGGCAGCAGGGAGAGGATGGTGCTCTTGCCGCCGCCGGAGGGGCCGACCAGGGCGATGGTCTCGCCGCGGCCGGCCTCCAGGGTGACGCCGTCGAGGGCCGGGGCGCCGGCCCCGTAGTGGAAGCTGACGTTGTCGAAGCGGATATGGCCGCCGGTGGCGACGAGCGGCTGGGCGCCGGCGTCCTCGGCAACCTCCGGCTTGACGTCGAGGGCCCCGAACAGGCGGCGAGCGGCGGTCAGGCCCTCGGCGAAGACGGTCTGGGTATTGGCCATCTGGCGCAGGGCGTTGGCGGCGGTGACCAGGCCGAAGGCGAAGGCGGTGAAGCTCTCGGCGTTCATCTCGCCGCGCGAGCCGCGCCAGCCGGCGTAGACCAGCACCAGGGCCAGGATCAGGTAGCCGATCAGCTCGGTGGTCGGGGCCGACTGGGCGCGGGCGTTGGCGCCCTTGATGATGTGGCGCTGGCGCTCGGCGACGGCGGCGGCGACGCGGGCCTCCTCGCGGGCCTCGCTGTTCTCCATCTTGACGACGCGAACGCCGTCGAGACCCTCCATCAGCAGGCTGGACAGGGTGCCGGTGGCGGCCATGGCCCCCTTGGCGGCCTTGCGGGAGCGGCGGCTGAACCTTCGCATCAGGCGGCTGGCGAAGGGGGCGATGAGCAGGACGGCGAGGCTCAGCTGCCAGTCGGCGGTGAACATGACGACGAGCTGGCCGAGCACCAGCATGGAGCCCTGCGCGTAGTTGATCACCCCGGTGGTGGTCGCCTCGCGCATCAGGCCGGCGTCGTAGAGCACCTGGGAAACGAAGGCGCCCGAATGGGTGGCGCGCAGGCGGGCCAGGTCGGCGCGGACCATGCGGGCGAACAGCTCGACCTGGATGTCGCCGACGATGCCGTGGCCGATGGAGTTGACCATGGCCGACTGCACGACCTGGGCGATGACCCGGGCCAGGGCGCAGGCGACGACGATGGCCGGCACCGTCCACATGGCGCCCGGCCTGTGCTCGACCAGCAGGTCCTGAATGCCGCTGGCGATGATCCTGGTGAAGATGGCCGCTGTCACCGCCACCACGAGGGCGCAGACGAGGGCCGTGACCACGCCCTTCCAGCGGGGGCGGAGGTAGGTTTTGGCGATGCGCGCGGCCAGCTGGCGGCTCGTCAACTTGGGCGCGGCGTCGGCCAATGGGCCTCCAGGAGGGTTTGCATCGCGGTGCTGGGCCACTACTTAGGACGCTCTGCGATGGAGCGCCACTTGTCCGGCTACGATCTGACGACACCGATGGGCCGGTTCCGCGCCAACTGGGACTTCTTCTGGAAGGACCACGCCTTTCTGCGGTTGTCCTTCGCCAACGCCCACTGGATCGGCCCGGACATGGTCCGCGCCGCCCAGCCCTGGCCGTTCCAGCTGAAATACTGGAAGCGCGACGGAGTGAAGACGATCATCAACCTGCGCGGCGGGTTCGACGCCAGCTTCTATGTGCTGGAGCGCGAGGCCTGCGCGCGGCTGGGGCTGGACGCGGTGGATTTCACCATCACCTCGCGGGCGGTGCCGACCCGGGAGCAGGTGCTGGGGGCCAAGGCGCTGTTCGAGACGATCCGCTATCCGGCCCTGATGCACTGCAAGTCGGGGGCGGACCGGGCCGGCATCATGTCGGTCTTCTACCGCCACTTTCACCTCGGCGATTCGATCCGCGAGGCGCTGGACGAACTGGGCCTGCGGACCCTGCATGTGAAGCAGGGCAAGACCGGGGTGCTGGACTATGTGTTCGAACGCTACCTGGCGGAGGCGGAGCCGAAGGGGCTGAGCTTCCTCGACTGGGTGATGAGCGACGCCTACGACCCCAAGGCGATCAAGGCCGACTTCCAGGAAGCCTGGTGGGGGACGTTGCTGACGGACCGGTTGCTCAAAAGGGAGTAGCGACACCTCTCCCTTCTCCCCTTGCGGGAGAAGGTGACGGCGAAGCCGACGGATGAGGGGTCGCGCCGGCTTGTCAGAGGGCGGTTGCCAGGCCTCTCGTGGCCTTGAGAGTCTTCAACCCCTCATCCGACCCCTTCGGGGCCACCTTCTCCCGCAAGGGGAGAAGGGAGTCCTGAGGCCAGACTCACCCGCCCGGGAACCGTTCGAACACCGGGATGCCTTCCGGAATGCGGTGGAAGGCCTGTTTGTCGGCGGCCTGGATGGCCATGCCCGGGGTGAAGACCGTGGGGTCGTCGAGGGTGCCGACCTTGACGATGGCGGCCGGCAGCATGCGGGGTTTCGTCGTCAGGTGGGTGCCGCAGTCGGCGCAGAACTCGCGGGTGGCGGCGCCGTCGAGGTCCTCGCGCATGAAGGTCTTGGGCGTCCCCCGGGTGTAGGTGACGGCGGCGACCGGGAAGGCCATGAAGACGTTGGGCGAGCCGCCGGTGATGTACTGGCATTCGCGGCAATGGCACTGGCCGCTCATCATCGGATCGCCGTCGATCGCGTAGCGGACCTTGCCGCAGTAACAGCCGCCTTCGAGATGCATGGTGGTTCTCCCCTGGGTGTCGGGGGGAGGTTAGCACAGTCAGAAACTCCGACCATCCTGACGAAGGTCAGGATCCACGGGACAGGGCGCCGGGCCACCCACATTCCGACCGTCCTGACGAAAGTCAGGACCCACCCGCAAGCACCGGCGCCCTGTCCCGTGGATCCTGACCTTCGTCAGGATGGTCGGAGTTTCTGACTGTGCTAACCTCCCCCCGACACCCAGGGGAGAACCACCATGCATC
>SDZP01000201.1 GCA_004144935.1 Caulobacteraceae bacterium
CAGCAGGGCCTGGGTGACGCGGCGGACCTGGCGCAGGGCCTCGATGGTGTCGGTCGCGCCGCCGAGGATGTGGAACTCCTCCTCCGTCCCGACGATCAGGTCGCACAGCGGCAGCACCTGCTGCATCACGGCGGTGACCTTGTCGTTGGCGACGAAGCGGTTCTCTCCGGCCTCCCTGGCGGTCAGGCCCCAGAGCACCGGTCGATAGTCGATATCCAGCACCACCCGCGCGCCATTGGCCTTGGCCAGCCCCGCCGCCTTCAGGCTGGCGGCCAGCACGGCCGGCTGCGACAGATGCGTCCCGCTGAGCACCACCGAGCGCGATTTGGCGATCCAGTCAGGATCGATATCGGCCTCGGTCAAGGCCATGTCCGGGGCGTTCTCGCGGTAGAAGATCAGCGGAAAGGTCTCGCGGTCGCGGATGCCCAGGATGACCAGGGCGGTCAGCCGCTCGGGGTCGGACACCACCCCCGTCGTATCGACCCCCTCGCGGACCAGCTGCTCCGCGATGAAGCGGCCCATGTGGTCGGCCCCGACCCGCGTCACCAGCCCGGCCTTGAGGCCCAGGCGCGCCGCGCCGATGGCGGTGTTGGTCGGGCTGCCGCCGACATATTTGGCGAACGAGGCCATGTCCTCCAGCCGGCCGCCCGCCTGCTGACCATAGAGGTCGACGCTGGAACGGCCGATGGCGATCAGATCCAGCGTCTTGTCGTGCTGCGCCATTGGGGACCTTGGAAACGTCGGCGCGACCGTCGCGCCTGACTATGCAATGATTATTCTATTCAAAATTGGTTTGCAACATTCATTTCATTCCTGGAATGACCCTATCATCCTGCTCCGCTCGTCCCGGCGAGGCCCGGGATCCGGATAAGCCCACCGATGGAAGCCCTTTTGAGCTCGACCGTCCGGCAGTCATGGTGAGCGGGATCCCGGCCTTCGCCGGGATGAGCGGGGCGTGGGTCATTCAGCCGGCGCCAGCTTCTCGAATTCCGAGGCCTCGAAGGCGAAGCCGATGACCAGCGCCTGCGCCAGGCAGATGGAGGCCGCCAGCGACCGGAACGAGCGGATTTCCGATTCGCGGACCTGCAGCACCGCCGTCGCGCTCTTGGCCACCGGGCTGACCAGGCTGTCGCTGATCGACAGCACCCTGGCCCCCTTGCCGGCGGCGATCTCGACGGCGTTCACCGTCTCCTCGGCATAGGGGTGGTAGCTGACGGCGATCAGCAGGTCCCTGGGCCCGATGCTCTGCACCTGCTGGCGCGCCAGCCCGGCGACGCCGTCGATGAACATGGTCCGCTTGCCAAGCTGCTGCAGCGAATAGGCCAGGTAGGACGACACCGGAAAGGCGCGCCGGAAGCCGACGACATAGACGATCTCGGCCTCCCGGATCAGGCCGACCGCCTGGGCCATGTCCTTCTCGCCGATCGTCTCCCCGAGATTCTGCAGGGCCAGGGTGTTGCCCTGAACGAACTCGGCCAGCAGTTCCGCCCCGGCCCCGCCGGCCCGGCTGTCCACCTCCTGCGCGAACCGGCGCACGCGCTCGCCATAGCCCAGCGCCGACTGGCCGCTGAGCAGGCCGTCGCGAAACAGCCGCTGCATCTGGCTGGCGCCCGGATAGCCGAAGCTCTTGGCGAAGCGGACGATGGCGCTGGGCTGCACGCCGCTGCGGTCGGCCAGCACCGCCAGGGTCTCCAGCGCCATGTCGTTGGGCTCGTCCAGCACATAGCGGGCGATCTGCTGCAGCCGTTTGCTGAGGCCGTCGTAGCGTTCGAGGATGGCGGCGCGCAACTCTTCGGCGGTGGCGGGCGGCGGGCCCGTCGGAATCTCGGAATCGGTCATGCCGTGGAAGCGTCCTGCGCGGTTTTGAAGTTAGAATATCCGTTCCAGTGACGAACACAACGCAGGGTCAACATCTATTCCATTTGGTGTTGCGCGCGGAATGTTTGTTCCATAAGACGGACCTTCGGAGGGTCCCCATGATCAAGATCGCTCAGCTCGGCGCCGGACGCATGGGCGCCATTCACGCCCGCAACGCCGCTGCCAACCCGCGCCTGGACCTGGCCTTCCTGGTCGATCCGCGGCCCGATGCGGCGGGTGAACTGGCCCGGGAGATCGGCGCTGAGTTGGCCGACTTCGACGCCGTCCTGGCCGATCCTCAGATCCGCGGCGTCATCGTCGCCAGTTCAACCGACGCCCACCTGGACAACGCCCTGGCCTGCCTGAAGGCCGGCAAGATGGTCTTCTGCGAAAAGCCGCTGGACCTCGAACTGGCCCGTCTGGTCGCGCATGAGGCCGCCTTCAGGGACGCCCCGATCTTCGTCGCCTTCAACCGCCGCTTCGACCCGCATTTCGCGGCCCTGGCCAGGACCGTCGCCTCCGGCGCCATCGGTGAGCTGGAGACCCTGCACCTGATCAATCACGACCCGGCCGCCCCGCCGGCCCATTTCGTGCCGACCAGCGGCGGCCTGTTCAAGGACTTCACCATCCACGACTTCGACGTCGCCGCCTGGCTGGTCGACGAGCCGTTCAGCGAGATCTTCGCCTTCGCCAGCTGTCTGGTCGATCCGATGATCGGCGAACTGGGCGATGTCGACACCGCCCGGGTGATCCTTAAGACCGCCGGCGGCAAGCTGGTGATGATCAGCAACACCCGCCGCAGCGGCTGCGGCTACGACCAGCGGATCGAGGCCTTCGGCTCCAGGGGCATGGCGACCGCCGGCAACCCCGCCCCGACCACGGTCGCCCGCTGGACCGAGGACGGGGCCAGCGCCGACGCCCTCTATCCCGGCTTCATGAGCCGCTACGCCGGCGCCTACGCCGCCGAGATGGATCATTTCGCCGACATGCTGCACGGCAAGGCGGCCCCGGCCGCCGGCTATGCCGCCAGCGTCGCCGCCCTGAAACTGGCCGAGGCCGCCGCCCGGTCGGTGGCCAGCGGCGCGCCCGTCAAACTGTAAGGTCCCGCCATGTACAATCTCGCCCTCATCGGCGCCGGCCGCATCGGCCGCATCCACGCCGCCAACGCCGCGGCCCATCCAGTCCTGAAGCTGAAGAGCATCGTCGATCCGGTGGCCGCCGCCGCCGACAGCCTGGCCGCCGAGACCGGCGCGACGGTCGCCGCCCTCGACGCGGCCCTGGCCGATCCCGATATCGCCGGCGTCATCGTCGCCAGCTCCACCGACACCCACCTCGAATACGCCGGCCGCGCCATCGCGGCGGGCAAGGCGGTGTTCTGCGAAAAGCCCATCGATCTGGACCTGGCCCGCGCCCGCGCCGCGGCCAGGGACTTCGAGGGCAAGCCCCTGTTCCTCGGCTTCAACCGCCGCTTCGACCCCAACTTCCAGGCCCTGCAGGACCGGCTGTCGTCCGGCGCCGTCGGCGCGCTGGAGACCCTGCACATCACCAGCCACGACCCCAGCCCGCCGCCGGTCTCCTACGTCAGGGTCTCCGGCGGCCTGTTCAAGGACATGGCCATCCACGACTTCGACATGGCCCGCTGGATGCTGGGCGAGGAGGTGGCGCAGGTCTTCGCCTCGGCCAGCTGCCTGGTCGATCCGGCCATCGGCGAGGCGGGCGATGTCGACACCGCCAAAATCCTGCTGAAGACCGCCTCGGGCCGTATCTGCATGATCAGCAACAGCCGCCGCAGCGGCTACGGCTACGACCAGCGCATCGAGGCCTTCGGCTCGGCCGGTATGCTGCAGGCCGGCAACGTCACCGAAAGCACCGTCCAGGTCTGGACCGAGGCCGGCGCCGCCGCCGCCCCCTTCCAGAACTTCTTCCTCGACCGCTATGCCGCCGCCTACGTCGCCGAGATGGCCCACTTCGCGGAGATCCTCGGCGGTGCGACCCCGTCGATCGGCTACGCGGACGGCGTCGCGGCCCTGGTGCTGGCCGAAGCGGCCGGCGAGTCGGCGAAGAGCGGGACGGTCGTCCAGCTGTAGACGAAGCTGCCCGGCCGACCTGCTATCGCCAACAAGTTCGCCTCAGGCTCCCTTCTCCCCTTGCGGGAGAAGGTGGCCCCGAAGGGGTCGGATGAGGGGTCTCACCGACCCCGACCGAGCGCGGCAGCCACCTCACGGCAGCTTTTGGATCTATCGACCCCTCATCCGGCGCTACGCGCCACCTTCTCCCGCAAGGGGAGAAGGGAGCCCGAGGCGGCTGCGCCCATCAGCATGGTTCGCTCGACCTATGCCTCAGCCACCGACAAAAAAAGGCGGCGACCCCGAGGGGCCGCCGCCAAGTTGCGCAAGTTCGCCAGGAAGAAATCAGTAGGTGAAGGACAATCCCACCTTCCACGAGCGCCCGAAGGTCTCCGCCTCGGCGAAGCGGCTGCGGTTGCCGTAGTAGTAGAAGTCGGTCTCGTCGTTCAGGTTGTTGCCCTCGGCGTAGACCTCCAGCTGTTTGGTGATCTTGTAGGCCGCCTTCACCCCGATCGACTGGTTCTCGTCGAAGTAGAGGTCGTCCTCGGCCGTGCCGCCCAGCTCGTCGATGTAGGCCGAGCGGTAGGTGTAGGCGATGCGGGCCGAGAAGCCGTACTTCTCGTAGTAGAGCTGGGCGCTGACCAGCAGGTCCGACTGCTTGGGCAGGCTGGTTTCCTTGGCCCGCCCGGGGACCTTCAGCTTGCCGTCCAGGAAGGTGGCGTTGAGGTTGATCCCGAAGCCGTCCAGGCCCTCCGGCAGGAAGGTGAAGGGCTTCTGAAAGTTCACCTCCAAGCCGGTGACCTCGGCCTCGGTGCCGTTCTGGAAGGAGAAGACATCGCCATTGGTAATGGCCACGCCGCCGAACACGCCGGTCTGGTTTTCCAGGGTCGAGGCGAAGATCGGGTTGTCGATCTGCTTGTGGAAGACGCCGATCGAGAAGCCGCCCTCGTCGGGGAAATAGTATTCCAGCGAGAAGTCGAGGTTCAGCGCCTCCTGCGGCTTGAGGTCCGGGTTGCCCAGGCTGACATCGTCGCCGTCGACGGCCACCGTCGGCGCCAGCTGGAAGTATTCCGGCCGGCCGATGGCGGTGGTGATGGCCGCCCGGATCAGCAGGGTGTCGCTGACTTCCCACTTCAGGTTCAGGCCCGGGAAGACGTCGGTGTAGCTGTAGCTGCCGAAGCGGTTGTAGGTGTCGTTGATGGTCGTCGTCGGCGTGCCGACGGCGATGGCCCTCGACTTGCCCTCTGTCTGTTCGACGCGGACCCCGGGGATGATGCTGATGGCGCCGAAGTCGAGATTGGCCATCACATAGGCGGCGGTGATGGTTTCCTCGACCTGGTAGTCCGAGCCCAGCGTCTCGATGATCTGGTCATCCGGATCGCTGGTGAACAGGCCCGGGTTGGCCTTGAAGAAGGTGTTGACCTTGCTGTAGCTGATCGACGGACCGGCCGGGTAGCGGCCCCCGAAGGTGTTGCCATAGGTCTGGCCGGTCTCCCCGGTCAGGGTGTTGGTCGGGCCGGCGTAGGTGAACACCTCGCCGGTGGCGTCGGTGAACTTGTCCCGGTCCAGCCACTTGGCCCCGAACTTCAGATAGCTGTCGTCGCCCAGCAGGCCGATCGGCATCTGGTAGTCGATGCGGATCTGGTTCAGGTCCTCCTCGGCCTCGCGGCTGACCTGCTTGAAGCTGCGCAGGCGATAGAAGTCCGGATTGTAGGCGTTGTCGCTCAGGGTCACGCGGCCGGGCATGCCGGTGTAGCGGCCGAACGAGCCGGTGATCGGACCGGCGCCGCCGCCGTTGTTGTAGCGGTACTCGATCTCGTCGCGGATCGGGTCCTTCTTGGTGGCCAGGTTGTGGGTGGCCTGGATGGTCAGCAGGCTCTCGCCGATGTTGAACTCACCGCCGATGGCGATGGTGGTGGTGTCGGTGATCTCGTTGCGGACCCGCACCAGCTTGCGGGCGCTGGCCCCGGTGGTGAAGCTGCCGCCGTCCTCGGTCAGCGTGCCGCCATAGGCCGCCTGGGTGGTCGGCAGGAAGAAGCGCGTGCGGTTGCGCACCTCGTTGTCGTCGAACTTGGAATACATCACCCGGGCATAGGCCTTGATGGCGTCGGTCGGACGCCAGTCGAGGTTGACCACGGCTCCGGTGCGGGTGCGCAGGGCCGGGGTGTAGACCCGGTTGTCGAACTCGGTCGGGACGTCCGGGAAGTCGGCATTGGCGCCGGTGGGCTGGAAGTAGTTGCCGGACAGCACGTCCTCGGAGTCCGAGGGCCGCTCCGACCAGTTCAGGGCCACGACTACGCCGAACTGCTTGTCGGGGCCGAACAGCGTCCCGGCCGAGAGGTCGCCCTCATAGCTGTTCTCGTCGGTGATCTCGAAACCGCCGACGGCGGCGCGGGCGTTGAAGATGGTCCGCCCCCGGTCGAAGGCGGTGACCGTCTTGATGTCGACCTGGCCGGCGATGGCGTTGGCGTCCAGGTCGGCGGTCAGCGACTTGATCACCTGCACCGAGCCGATCAGAGCCGAGGGGATGTCGTCCAGCTTGACCTGCCGGCCGTCAGGCTCCGGC
>SDZP01000202.1 GCA_004144935.1 Caulobacteraceae bacterium
GGCCCAGGCCGCCCTGACCGCGCCAGCTCCCAAGGCCGCCGCGCCGGTCCCGGCGCCGGCCGAGGTCAAGCCGCCCGAGAAGGCCGGCTGACGTGAGTCTCCGCCGGACCCTTCGTTCCGGCGTCGCGGCCGCCTGTATCCTGGGCGTCGCCGCGCCCGTGGGCTATGTCGCGCCGGCCTATGCCGCGCGGCCGGCCCTCGACGTGCGCGTGGCCCAGGCCAGAGATTTCAGCCGCATCGAATTCCACTGGGCCGGCGGCGCCCGCGTCACCAGCCGGCGTGAGGGCCAGACCCTCATCCTGCGTTTCAGCCGGGACGCCAGGCCCGACATCGCCCTGCTTCGCGCCACCCCGCCGCGCTGGCTGAAGTCGGCCGAGGCGCGCCACGTCGGCGGCGTCCTGGAGATGGTCCTCACCCTCGAGGACAACGCCGACGCCAAGGTCGGCCAGGCCGACGGCGCCACCTGGGTCAACCTGGTCGAGAAGAAGACGCCCGAGACGCCGGCCACGCCCGGGCCGCCGCCGGCCGATGTGGCGACCACCGACGCGGCCCCGCGGGCCAATCCGGTTCCCCCCGGCGGCGCCGTCCCGGTGACCACCGAAAGTTCGGCGCGCCAGACGCGCCTGCGCTTCGACTGGGCCGCCCCGGTCGCCGCCGCCGTCTTCCGGCGGGGCGAGGCGGTGTGGGTCGTGTTCGACGCCCCGGCCCGCCTGAACACCGGCAGGCTGCCGGCCGCCGGCGAGCGCTATCGCAAGCTCCAGGCCCTCGGCGGCAAGGACTACGCCGCCCTGCGCATGGTGGTCGAGCGGGGCACGCCGGTCACCGTCGCGGGCGAGGGCAACAGCTGGACCCTGGTCATCGGGGCCGGCGCGCCGGCTGGCCCGGACGCCGGCGGCGGCGCGGTCACCGTTTCGCGCGACGCCGAACAGCCTGGCCTGACCGCCACCATGGCCGGGGCAGGGCGCCCCGTCTGGGTCGACGATCCGGCCGTCGGCGACCGGCTGGCCGTGGTGCCGGCCCTGGCGCCGGCCAAGGGCTTGGCCGCGCGGCGCGATTTCGTCGACCTGTCCATGCTGGCCAGCCTGCAGGGCCTGGCCATGGAGGCCTACGCCCCTGGCCTCACCATGGCTGTCGAGGGCGATCTGGTGCGCATCGGCAAGGGCGCGGGCCTGGCCCTGTCCCCGGCCTGGGCCAGCGGCGCGGCGCCGGTGCAGGAAGCTGCGATGGGGGCCCCGACCAAGGCCTCGATGCCCGGCCTGATCGGCGACCAGTGGGGCCAGACCGGCGATCTGGGCTTCATGCGGCGCTATGACCAGCTGATGTCGGCCGCCGCCGCCGAGGGCGCCGCCGGCGACGCGGCGCCGACCGAGGCCCGCCTGGCCCTGGCTCGTTTCCTGATCGGCGCCGAGCTGTCCTACGAGGCGATCGGCGTGCTGAACGCCGCCGGCCGCTCGCGCGAGGCCCTGATGGGCGACGCCGAGTTCCGCGGCCTGCGCGGCATGGCCCAGGTCATGGCCGGGCGGCTGAAAGAGGCTGACAGCGACCTGTCGGTCGGCATGCTGACCGACGATCCGTCCAGCGCCGCCTGGCGGGGCTACATCGCCGCCAAACAGGGCCAGTGGGCGGACGCCCGCGCCAAATTTTCGCAGAGCGCCCAGGCCATGGACCTGTTCCCGCCGCTCTGGCGCGCCCGCTTCGCCCGGGCCGACGCCGAGGCGGCCATCGCGCTCGGGGACCTCGGGGCCGCCGAAACCTGCCTGGGCCGCGCCGCCGTCGAGGGCCTGCCGCCCGCCGAACAGCTGGCCAACGACCTGATGCGCGCCCGGCTGCTCGAGGCCAAGGGCGACAAGGACAGGGCGCTGGCCGTCTATGAGCTGATCGCCAAGGCTCCGCTGGAGCAGTACGCCACCCCGGCCGTGCTCCGCGCCACCCAGATCAAGCTCGACACCGGCAAGCTCAACGCCGCCCAGGCCGCGGCGATCTTCGATGGCCTGCGTTACCGCTGGCGCGGCGACGCCACCGAACTGGAAACCGTCCGCGCCCTCGGCAAGCTCTACCTCGGCCAGGGGCGCTACCGCGAAGGGCTGGAGGCGCTGCGCTCGGCCGGCAGCCTGCGCACGGATCTGCAGGTGGCGGTCGACCTGCAGAACGACCTGTCCGCCGCCTTCCGCAGCCTCTTCCTCGACGGCCTCGCCGACGGCCTGGAGCCGATCCAGGCGCTGGGCCTCTACAAGGACTTCAAGGACCTCACCCCGATCGGGGCCGAAGGTGACCTGATGGTGCGCAAGATGGTGCGCCGGCTGGTCGATGTGGACCTGCTGGATCAGGCCGCCGAGCTCCTGCAATACCAGGTCGACAACCGCCTGGAGGGCGTGCCCAAGGCCCAGGTGGCGACCGACCTGGCGCTGATCTACCTGATGAACCGCGAGCCCGAGAAGGCGCTCGGCGCGATCAACGCCAGCCGCACCACCGTGCTGCCGACCACCCTCAACACCGAGCGCCGGGCGATCACCGCCCGGGCCCTGATGGGGGTCGGGCGGCTGGACGCGGCGCTGGAGGTGCTGGAGAACGACAGCGGGCCCGAGGCGACCGACGTGCGCGCCGAGATCGCCTGGAAGTCCAGAAGCTGGCCGCTGGCCGGTGAGATGCTGGAGCGCCAGCTGGGCGACCGCTGGAAGACCGCCCTGCCGCTGCGCACCGACGAGGAGGGCCGCCTGCTGCGGGCCGGAGTCGCCTACAGCCTGGCCGGCGACGACGCCTCGCTCGCCCGCATGCGGAGCCGCTACCTGCCCCTCTTCGACGGGGCCCGCAACCCCGACGCCCTGCGCGTCGCCTTTGCCTCCGTCGACGGCGAACGCCTGACCACCGCCGGCTTCGGCCGCTCGGTCGCCGAGACCGAAGCCTTCAACGGCTGGGTCGGCCGCATGAAACAGAAGTTCCGCGAGAAGCCCGTTCCCAAGGTGGCGGCCGCCGGAAAACCGGCCGTTAAAGGGTAGAAATAGCCCGCAATCCGGGGCTAACGGCAATATGTCTAGACATATTCATCGGCCAAAATCGGCTTTGCGAACCCGCCACGCCAGGTCGGGCAGAGGCGTAGGCCGCCCGGGTGCGATTGTGGCCTACAATCCCAGCCGCACGGTCTACGCTTGGCCTACGCCGAGACCTACATCCGCGCAGCCCTGGCCCACGCCAAAGCCTACGCCCGCAAGGGTTTGCAGGGCTTTCGCCCGCCGCAGACCGACGTCGTCTTTTTTGTAGGTCCGGCGCGCCGCGGTATCATGGTCCGCCGCTTCGATAGCCTCGCTATCCGGGCGTGAAGCTCTCGACCAGGCTGCCGGCCACCAGCCGCCAGCCATCCACCAGCACGAAGAAGATCAGCTTGAACGGCAGGCTGATGACCACAGGGGGCAGCATCATCATCCCCATGCTCATCAGCACGCTGGCCACCACCAGGTCGATGACCAGGAAGGGCACGAACAGCAGGAACCCGATCTCGAAGGCCCGCTTCAGTTCGCTGATCATGAACGCCGGGGTGACCACCCGCAGCGGCGTTTCCTGGATGTTGGCCGGCCGCTGGATCTTCGACAGGCGGATGAACAGGGCCAGGTCGTCGCGATCGACCTGGGTCAGCATGAAGGTCTTCACCGGCGCCGAGGCCGCATCGAACGCCTGCGGCAGCTCGACCTGCTGGTCGAGCAGCGGGCGGATGCCCTCGTCGTAGGATTTCTGGAAGGTCGGGGCCATGACGATGGCGGTCAGGAACAGCGCCAAGCTGACCAGCACCGCGTTGGGCGGGCTCTGCTGCAGGCCAAGGGCGGTGCGCAGCAGGCCCAGCACCACGACGATGCGCACGAAGCTGGTGGTCATGATGACGATCGACGGGGCCAGCGACAACACGGTCATCAGACCGACCAGCTGCACCACGCGCTCGGTCAGGCCGGCGCCGGTGCCCAGATCGATGTTGACGGCCTGGGCCGAGGCGATGCCGGGCAGGGCGATGGCGACGCCGAGCAGCACCGCCAGGCCGAACTGCCGCTTCAGGTGCCAGGGGTTCTTGTCGACCGGCCGGTGGGTCGGCTGTCTGGGGAGCCTGGCCATCAGGTCGTCTCCACGGCTGGCGTCTTGCGGGGCGCCGGACGCGCCTTCAGGGTCTCGAGCATGCGGCCTTCGCCGAGCAGGATCAGCCGCTCCTGGTCGTCCAGGCGGACCAGCACCAGGCGGCGGGTGGGATCGATGACCAGGGTCTCGACCAGTTTCAGCCGGCGATCCTTGGATTCGCCGCCCTGGAAGCGGGCGATGACGTCCGGCCCGAACCGGCGCAGGCCCACGGCCGTCAGCCCGATCAGGCCCAACGTCACCGCCAGGGCGAAGATGGCCTGCAGAAAATTGACGATATCCATGGAACGCGCGCGCGACTCTTGGAGAGTGATCGTCACCAGATGAGCCTCAAAACTTAAGGCCGGATTAACCCTGTTTGTTCACCATGATGTCCCATGAACATCACGGACATCCCGCTGTTCTCGATGCTGCGGAGCCGGCTGGGCTATCTGTCCGACCGCCAGAACGTCATCGCCGAGAACATCGCCAACGCCAACACGCCCGATTTCGTGGCGCGGGACGTCAAGCCGTTCAGCTTCGACGCCCACATGAAGAGCGGCGCGGGCGGGGCGGGGGCCGGCGGCCAGATGGCCCTGGCCGGGCCGGTGATGACGAAGCCCAACCACCTGGCCGGAACCCCGCGACGCACCACCCACGACCAGGCCTTCGGTAAGGCTGTGAAGTCCCGCGACTCCGAGACCACGCTCGATGGCAACGGCGTGGTGCTCGAAGACCAGATGATGAAGATGACCGAGACGCGGATGCAGTATGACGCGGCGATCGGCTTCTACCAGAAATCCATGGCCCTGCTTCGCATGGCCGCCCGCCCGCCGGGCCGATAGGAGCCTTTGACCCATGGCTGACATTCCCAACACTTCGAACGCCACCATGCGGATCGCCGCCTCGGGCCTGCGGGCCCAGCAGGCGCGCATGCGGATCATCGCCGAGAACCTGGCCAACGCCAATTCCACGGCCCGCACGCCCGACGGCGACCCCTACCGCCGGCAGATTTCGGTGTTCAAGCCGGAGATGATCGATGGCGGCCAGGGCGTGCGGCTGGCCAGGGTCCAGAACGACCCCAAGGACTTCAAGACCACCTACGACCCCAGCCATCCGGCCGCCAACGCCCAGGGCTATGTGAAGATGCCCAATGTCGATTCGTTGATCGAGGCGCTCGACATGCGCGAGGCGCAGCGGGCCTACGAGGCGAACCTCAACGTCATCGAGACGGCGCGCTCCATGGAAATGCGCACCCTCGAACTCCTCAAGAAGTAGGGCCAGGCGATGATCACCGCACTCGCAGCCGCCAAAGCCTACGCCGCCACCCAGAAGACGGGCGGCATCCCCGGGACCGACGGCGGCGCCGTCCAGGGCGCCAGCTTCCAGGACCTGCTCAAGAACGTCATGGGCGACGCCATGCAGAGCTCCAAGGCGGCCGAGACCCAGATGGCCGCCCATGTGCAGGGCAAGGGCCAGCTGATCGACGTGGTCACCGCCATCAGCTCCGCCGAGGCCAGCCTGGAAACGGTGATGGCTGTGCGCGATCAGGTGATCAGCGCCTACCAGGAAATCATGCGGATGCCGATCTGACGGCCTGTCAGGTATTGGCAAGGCCTCGCGCCCCGCCATCCCGGGCTGCGGCGATTATGAACCGAACATAACGGCCGCCTCAGGTCCCGGTCAGGCGGGGGCAACTAAAACGCTCTTCAAGTTGTTCAACCCGCCGCGGGTGGACGAGATCTGAAGGAGCAAGACCATGATGAAGAAGATTCTGCTGACCGTCGCGGCTGTCGCCGCTGTCACTGCCGCCGTCCCGGCCGCCGCCCAGTCCCATGACCGCGATGGCCGCGGGGGTTACGACCAGCGTCGTGACAACGACCGTCGGGGCGGCGCCGAGCGCTACAACCCCAACGAATACGGCAACCGCCGCTGGAATGACGGCTCGCGCCGCGAGTGGATCCAGGCCCGCCGGATCGACGAGCGTGAGGCCCAGATCGCCCAGCGCATCGACACCGCCGCCCGTCGCGGCGCCCTGACCCCCGGCGAAGCCCGCAGCTTCTTCATCAAGCTGCAGAACGTCGAGACCCTGGAGCGCAACTACAAGCGCCACAACCGCGACCTCACCAACGGCGAGGTCAAAATCCTGAACTACCGGATGGATCTGCTGCAGCGCGAGATCCGTTACAAGGTCCGTAACTAGTTGAACGGACTGCTGAAATAGAAGGGGCGGCCCACCCGGGCCGCCCCTTTTTCTTGGCTCAGAGCGCCAGCGTCACCACCACCGGCACATGGTCCGACGGCTTTTCCCAGTCGCGGACCTCCCGGTGGATGTCCAGTCCGCGCAGACGGTCGGCCGCCTGCGGGCTGAG
>SDZP01000626.1 GCA_004144935.1 Caulobacteraceae bacterium
GGCATGGCTGTAGCGGAATGGGGGCGGCGCTTCGCCCCTGAGCCGCGCCATGATCACCCGCGCCGCGTGCCTGCCGCCCTGCTTGGCGGCGTCGCCGACGCCGGGCACCGGCTTGCCGTTCGGCCCGGTGACGGTGACCGTGTCGCCGACCGCGAAGATATTGGGGCTGCCCGGCACGGTGAGGTCGGGTTCGACCTTGATCCGCCCGGCACGATCCGCCTCGACGTCGAGCCATCCTGCGGCAGGCGAGGCCAATACGCCGGCAGCCCAGATAACGGTCCCGGCCGCGACCGTCGTCTCGCCATAGGTGACAGCCCCGGCCTCGACCCGGGTCACCGGCTGGCCCAGCGACACCTCGACGCCGAGCTTGCGCAGCGCCTTGAGCGCATAGGCAGAGAGAGTTTCGCGAAAGTTGGGGAGGACGCGCGGGCCGCCTTCGATCAGCAGAACCCGCGCTTCCTCGGGGTGGATGGTGCGGAAGTCTTCACGCAGCGTGACGCGGGCCAGCTCGATGATGGCGCCGGCCAGTTCGACGCCGGTCGGCCCGGCGCCGATGATGACGAAGGTGAGCAGCGCCCTGCGCCGCGCCGCATCGGTTTCCCGCTCCGCCTTCTCGAAAGCGATGAGCAGTTGCCGGCGCATGGCCGTGGCGTCCTCGAGGGTCTTGAGGCCCGGCGCGAACGGCTCCCAATCGTCATGGCCGAAATAGCCGTGCTGCGCGCCCGTGGCGATGATGAGGCTGTCATAGGGGATGGCAGCGCCGTCCTCGAGTTGGACAGTCTGCGCCGCCTTGTCGATGCCGGTGACGTTGCCGAGCAGCGTCCGGACCTCGGGCCGATGCCGCAGCAACTGGCGGATCGGCCAGGCGATCTCGGATGGCGACAGTGCGGTAGTCGCGACCTGATAGAGCAGGGGCTGGAACAGGTGGTGATTGCGCCGGTCGATGATGGTGATTTCGACATCGGCCCCGGCGAGCTGCTGGGCGGCGCTGAGGCCGCCGAAGCCGCCACCGATGATGACGACGCGATGCCTGCCCATTCGATCACCTCCGCCAGTTGCCCCGGCACACCTGACATAGGACGGCGTACCGGGTGGCTCAACCGCCGCCCGGTACAGGTCTCGCATGCGTGCCGCGCACTACCGGTCGGCCATCCGGTAGCTGAGGCCGACCGCGAGGCACGCGGCGGCGAGGAGGCCGAAGGCCAGCTGCAGGCTGGTGGCGTGGGCGACAAAGCCGACCAGCGCCGGCCCGACCAGCAGGCCCAGATAGCCCAGCGTCGAGACGGCCGTGACGGCGAGCCCGGACGGCATGTCCTTGCTGCGGCCGGCGACCGAGAACAGCAC
>SDZP01000203.1 GCA_004144935.1 Caulobacteraceae bacterium
TAATCGCCATCCAGTTCCTGCCGCTGCTGGCCGCCGCCGCCATCGTCTCGACCTTCACCTGGCGCCGCACGGGCAGCGTCGTCCCGGGAGCCGTGATCTGCGGCCTGGTGGTGACCTGGTATGTGGTCGCCGGCACGGCCACCCAGATTGCCTGAGGGGCTTGCCGTCGGGTCACGGTTGCTCTCTCCACGCCCTGCTGAAAGGGTGCGCCAGCCCCGAACCGGAGCCCGACGATGAACCTCGACCTCAGCCCCCGCGACCTCGCCTTCAGGGACGAGGTCCGGGCCTTTCTTTCCGAAAATCTCTCGCCCCTGCTGCGGCAGGCCGGCTCGCTGACCACCAGCGTCTTCACCGACAAGGAGTGGTCGATCGCCTGGCAGCGGATCCTGCACGCCAAGGGCTGGGCCGCGCCGGCTTGGCCGGTGGAGTACGGCGGCGCCGGCTGGGACGACATGCAGCGCTACATCTTCTCGGCCGAGTGCGCCCGCGCCGGGGCGCCCGGCCTCTCGCCGATGGGGCTGAAGATGGTCGGCCCCTGCATCATGCGCTACGGCACGCCGGAGCAGAAAGCCTTCTTCCTGCCGCGCATCCTGGCCGGCGAGGACTACTGGTGCCAGGGTTACAGCGAGCCGGGCAGCGGCTCCGACCTCGCCTCCCTGCAGATGCGCGCCGACAGCGATGGCGACGACTACGTCCTCAACGGCTCGAAGATCTGGACCACCCACGCCCACTTCGCCAACCGCATGTTCTGCCTGGTGCGCACGAAGTTCGACGGCAAGCCGCAGCAGGGGATCACCTTCCTGTTGCTGGAGATGGACACGCCCGGGATCACCGTCGCGCCGATCATCACCCTGGCCGGCGAGCATGAGGTCAACCAGGTCTTCTTCGACAATGTCCGCGTCCCCAAGTCCGGCCGCCTCGGCGAGGAGAACCAGGGCTGGACGGTGGCCAAGTACCTGCTGGAGTTCGAGCGCGGCGGCAGTTCCGCCCCGGGCCTGAAGGTCTCCCTGGCCCGGCTGCGCGCCATGGCCGCCAGCGAGGCCGGCGACGATGGCGAGCCCCTGCTCCGCGACCCCCACTTCCGGGCCCGCCTGGCCGCCGCCGAGATCGCCGTCGAGGCCGTCGAAATGACCGAGCACCGGGTGCTGAGCGCCCTATCTGCCGGCGACAATCCCGGCCCCGCCTCCTCGATGCTCAAGGTGCAGGGCACCGAGACCATGCAGTCCATCGACGAACTGGCCATCGACATCGCCAACCATTACGCCGCCGTCTACCAGCCGGAGTCCCGCGCGCCGGGCGCCAATGCCGAGCCGGTTGGCCCGGCCCACAGCCTGGTCGCCATGCCCCGCTACCTCAACAACCGCGCCGCCTCGATCTACGGCGGCTCCAACCAGATCCAGCGCGACCTGATGGCGAGGCTGGTTCTGGGACTTTAGGAATCTCCCTTCCTCCTCGAGGGGGAAGGGCCGGGGATGGGGGTGCTCGCACCGCTGTCGCGGGTTGAGCCGAAAAGGGCGCGGAGCCCATCGGCGCATAAGCCCGACGCAGCGGGGATACACCCCCTCCCAACCCTCCCCCTTGAGGGTGAGGGCTTTCAAGGGAGAGGAACAAGATGACCGCCGTAGACTTCGACCAGATGCCGACCCTCGGCGACATCGCCCGCTACCAGGCCCGCGCCCGGGGTCCGGAAACCGCCCTGACCTTCGAAGGCCGCAGCACCTCTTTCGCCCAGTTCGACGCCCTGACCAACCGCGTGGCCAACGCCCTGATCGCCGAGGGCGTGACCAAGGGCCAGCGGATCGCCTACGTCGGCAAGAACAGCGACAACTATTTCGAGTTGCTGTTCGGGGCGGCCAAGATGGGCGCGGTGATGACCCCCATCGGCTGGCGCCTGGCGCCGCCGGAGGTCGCCTACATCATCGAGGACAGCGAAGCCCCGCTGGTCTTCGTCGGCCCCGAGGTCATCGGCCAGACCGAAACCGTCGCCGAGAACCTTTCCTACCGGCCCAAGGTCATCGCCATGGAAGCCGAAGGCGCCGACGGCCGCCCCGTCTATGAAGCCTGGCGCGACGCCGCTTCCGACGCCGACCCGGCCGTCGCCATCGACCCCGCGACCGACGTCGCCGTCCAGCTCTACACCAGCGGCACCACCGGCAAGCCCAAGGGCGCTATGCTGACCCATGCCAACCTGCTGAGCGGCCGCCGCGCCGCCGCCGAGGCGAACATGCCCTGGAACCAGTGGGGCCCCGACGACGTCAGCCTGGTCGCCATGCCGGTCGCCCACATCGGCGGCACCGGCTGGGGCATCGTCGGCCTCTACAATGGCGCCAAGGGCGTCGTCGCCCGCGAATTCGACCCCTTCAAGGTGCTGGACTTCATCGAGGGCGACGGCATCTCCAAGATGTTCATGGTCCCGGCCGCCCTGCAGATCGTCGTGCGCCAGCCGCGCGCCCGCGAGGTCGACTACAGCCGGATGAAGTACATCCTCTATGGGGCCAGCCCGATCCCGCTGGACCTGCTGCGGGAATGCATGGAGGTGTTCGGCTGCGGCTTCTGCCAGCAGTACGGCATGACCGAGACCTGCGGCACCATCGTCTATCTGCCGCCGGAGGATCACGTCGCCGAGGGCAGTCCGCGGATGCGCGCCGCCGGCCTGCCGATGCCGGGGGTCGAGATCAAAGTCATCGACGAGGCCGGCGCGTCCGTCGCCACCGGCCAGGTCGGCGAGGTCGCCGTCCGCTCGGTGGCCAACATGCCCGGCTACTGGAAGCTGCCGGAGGCCACCGCCGCGACCATCGGCCCCGACGGCTGGCTGCGCACCGGCGACGCCGGCTACCTGGACGAGGACGGCTACCTCTTCATCCACGACCGGGTGAAGGACATGATCATTTCCGGGGCCGAGAACATCTATCCCGCCGAGGTCGAGAGCGCCGTCTACGGCCACCCGGCCGTCGCCGAGGTGGCGGTCATCGGCATCCCCGACGAGAAGTGGGGTGAGGCGGTGAAGGCCGTCGTCGCCCTCAAGCCCGGCATAAGCGCGACGCCGGACGAGATCATCGCCTTCGCCCGCGGCCGCATCGCCGCCTTCAAGGCCCCCAAGAGCGTCGACTTCATCGACGCCCTGCCGCGCAACGCCTCGGGCAAGATCCTTCGCAAGGACCTGCGCGAACCCTACTGGGCCGGGCGCGAGCGGCGGGTGAACTAGAAGCCCAGCGTTCGGGCGGCGCTGGAAACCAGTCCGTTCCAGGGCCGGGGCGTGCCGGGGAACCAGACGGGCCAGAGATTGTGCAGGGCCAGGGCAATCACCACCAGGATCGCCAGGTTACGGACATGACCCCAGAAGGCGCTTCGGTTGGACATCTGGTTTCCCCCCAGAGCCCAAGGATGCGCGCCGTCGGTTAGCGGATCGTCGAAGGGCGCGGTAAGCGCCGCGTTTACCGTCCCCTGTAGGGCTCGCAGGCCAGGCCGTCGTGATCGCCGTCCATGCGCTCGCGGTAGGAGGGGTCGCCAAGCGGAATGTTCTCGCGGCCGGCCGCCCTGGCGTCATCGCAGCCGGCGAAGTGCTGGTCGACCGGAGGCGGCGGGTGGATGACCTCAACCACCGACCGCACCGTCTCGGAGGTCTCGACCGCGGCCTGCGCCTGCGATACCAGGCCGGCGGCAGGGCGCGGCGTCTGCGGCGCGAACAGCGGCCAGAGGGTGTAGCCGGCGAACAGCACGGCCCCGGCGGCCACGACATTGCGGAACGTCCGCTCCACCGGGCCCGCGCCCGCCCGAAGCTTGCGAACAGGTGCGCGTTGCGGCGTCATCGGCTCCTCCCGAAGCGGCAGACTTGCACGACGCGGTTACGCAACCGTCGAAGGAGGCGGTTAACGGCTGGCGTTGCCTTGGGGTCAGGCCTATCTCAGGGGGCATGACTGACGAGCCGCCCATTCCGCCGGACGAAACCCCCATCCAGAAGGCCATGCGCCTGAAGAAGGCGGCCATCGACGCCAAGCCGAAACCGCCCCGCGGCGGCAAGTTTCAGCGCGAGCAGGCGGCGGCGGCGCACAGCTCGTCGAAGTCCAAGCCCTGGATGAGCCGCTAGACCGTCACCTCGATCCGCTCCAGTCCCCGGAAGAACGGCAGCGTCCGCCACTCCGGCTCGGCCTCGACCAGCTTCAGGTCCGGGAACCGCTCGAACAGCCGCAGAAGCGCCACCTGCGCCTCCAGCCGGGCCAGCGGCGCGCCGATGCAGATGTGCGCCCCGCCGCCGAAGGCCACATGCGGCCGGTGCTTGCGCGCCACGTCGAAGGCGTGCGGATCGTCATAGACTTCCGGGTCGCGGTTGGCGGCGCGCAGGGACAGGGTCATGGCCTGGCGCGATTTCACCGGGCAGCCGGCGACCTCCATGTCGCGGTTGGCGATGCGCCCGGTGATGTCGACCGGCGGCTCGTAGCGCAGCACCTCCTCGACCACCGCGTTGATGATCTTCGGATCGGCCTTCAGCCTCTTCAGCTGCGCCGGATTGAGCAGCAGCAGCCGCACAGCGTTGCCGATCAGGTCGGTGGTGGTCAGGTTGCCGCCGACCAGCAGGGCCGTCAGGTTGATGCGAAGCTCGGTGTCGGCAAGGTTCGCCTCCGCCTGCAGCCGGACCATGTCGCTGATCAGGTCGTCGCGCGGCGCGGCCCGCCGGGCGGCCATGGTCTCCAGGAAATAGGCGTTGAGGTGCTCCGAGGCGCTTTCCATGGCCTTCGTCTGGACCTCGTTGCGGAACGGGTTCAGCCCCTGAATCAGGCCCTCCGACCATTCGCGGAACTCCCCCAGGCGCTCGCGATCGACGCCGAGGATGGAGGCGATGACGTCGATGGGGATCGGCACGCAGAAGCGGTCCATCAGGTCGAAGCTCGCCTCGCCCTCCAGCCCGTCCAGGGTCTCGCCGATGATCCGCTCAACCTCCGGCTTGAACCTGGCGACCCGGGCGTAGAGCGCTTGGGCCAGGGGCCGGCGAATGCGGGCGTGGTCGGGATCATCCAGGGTCAGGATGCTGCTGATGTGGCTGCGCGGCAGGCTGGGATCGACCGCGCCGAGGAAGCGCCGCTGCAGGAGGGCGCCCTCCTCGGCGTTGATCGGGTCGCGCAGCATGTCGAGGTCCGACACCACCGCCCGCACGTCTGCGTAGCGGCTGAGGATGAAGTTGCCCGACATCTCGTCGCGGTGCACCGGGCAGCGCGACCTCAGGTCGTCGAGCACCACATGCGGATCGGCGCGATAGGTCGGATCCATCGGCGTCAGCTGCAACAGGGTGGGCAGGGGCGCGTCGTCGGCCATGGTGTCTTCTCTCCCGCCGGACTCTGAAGGTCCGGTCGCCGGCAATGTGCGCCCGCATGGCCTCGACGCCAAGAGTGACGGGCGCGTCAACTTTGAGGTTACCCTCGGGTCTCGACAGGCGTATGCTATATTGGCATTATCAGTGCCAATATAGGCGGGGAATGGAAATGGTCCAGTTCAGGCGGATGGCGAAAGCCGGGCTGGCGCTCCTTGGCCTGGCCACCCTGCTCGCCTTCGGCCCAAGCGCCGCCGCGCCCGCGCCGGGCAAACAGCCCAACATCGTCCTCATCCTGATCGATGACGCCGGTTATACCGACCTCGGCGCCTACGGTTCCGAGATCGCCACCCCGACGATCGACGCCCTGGCCGCGGGCGGCACAAAGTTCGCCAACTTCCACGCCTCGCCGATGTGCGCGCCCTCACGAGCCATGCTGCTGACCGGCGTCGACAGCCACACCGCAGGCGTCGCCAACCTGCCCGAGAGCACCCCGCCCGAGCATCGCGGCAACCCTGCCTACCAAGGCCATCTGTCGAAGGACGTGGTCACCGTCGCCAGCCAGTTGCAGGCCGCCGGCTATCGCACCTACATGGCCGGCAAATGGCACCTGGGCCACACGCCGGACGCCCTGCCCAACGCCCGCGGCTTCGACCGTTCGCTGGCCCTGGAGGCCACCGGCGGCGACAACTTCCAGCAGCGGCCCTACTTCCCGATCTACGACGGAAGCGAATGGTACGAGGATGGCCGCAAGACCACCCTGCCGAAGGACTTCTATTCCTCGAAGCTGCTGGTCGACCGGATGATCGGCTACATCGACAGCGCCCCCAGGGACGGCCGCCCCTTCTTCGCCTACCTGCCGATGCTGGCCATCCACATGCCGGTCCAGGCCCCGGCCGAATACATGGCCCGGTACGAGGGCCGCTACGACGGCGGCTGGGCCGCCCTGCGCCAGGCCCGCAAGGCCGGAGCCGTCCGCGCCGGGCTGATCGACGCCGAGACCGCCATGGGTCCGATGCCGGCCAACGTCGCCGACTGGAACAGGCTTTCGAAGACGGACCAGCAGGCCTGGGCCCGGCGCATGGCCGTCAACGCCGGCATGCTGCAGGCGATGGACGCCAACCTCGGCCGCCTCG
>SDZP01000627.1 GCA_004144935.1 Caulobacteraceae bacterium
CTGAAGGGCCGCTACAGTTTCTGGATCCGCCTCGGCCTGACCCTCGTCCTGGTCGTCGTCGCCGACCGCTGGCTCTGGGGCCTCCAGGTGCTCGGGGCCAACCTCGCCATCCCCTTGATGACCGCCGTCGCCGCCCTCGCCATCGCCAGCACCGCTAGCCGCCGCCACGCCTGGCCACTCCTGCTGCTGGCCGCCGCCTTCGCCGCCCTGCAGGCCGAGACCACCTCCCGCCTCGGCCTGCTGTTCTTCTGCCTGAGCCTGGCCATCGCCGCCCTGGTCCCCCGGGCCGGCTTCGGCCAGGGGGTCTGGACCTGGGTCCAGCGGCTGGTCGTCATGGCCACAGGCCTCGTCCGCGCCCCAGTTGAGACCCTGCTGCAGCTGGGTCTCAAGCGGCTGAAGCGCCGCCCCGGTCCCTCGCTGGCGAGGGCGTTCGGCCTGCTCGCCCTGCCGCTGATCGGCGGGGCCGTCTTCCTCGGCCTGTTCTCGGCGGCCAACCCGCTGCTGCACGACGCCCTGGCGGCGCTCAGCGGGCCGGAACTCAGCCTCCCGCAGGTCGTCCTCTGGATCGCCACCGGCCTGGCCGCCTTCGCTCTCTTCCGCCCCGTTCACCTGCGCCGACCGATCCCGATGCCGGCGGCCCGCACCGACGCCCGGCTGCCGGGGGTCAACGCGGCCTCGGTGACCCTGTCTCTGATCCTCTTCAACGCCCTGTTCGCCCTGCAGAACGGCCTCGACGTCGCCTTCCTGTGGAGCGGCGCCCGCCTGCCCGCCCATCATACCCTGGCCGAGTACGCCCATCGCGGCGCCTATCCGCTGATCGTCACCGCTCTGCTGGCCGGTCTCTTCGTGCTGGTCGCCCTGGCTCCCGGATCGGAAACCAGCCGCCGGCCGCTGGTCCGCGGGCTGGTCGCCGCCTGGGTGGCCCAGAACGTGCTGCTGGTCGTCTTCTCGATCCAGCGGACCCTGCTCTACATCGACAGCTTCGACCTCACCCGCCTGCGCATCGCCGCCTTGGCCTGGATGGCCCTGGTCGCAGTCGGGCTGATCCTCATCGGCTGGCGGCTGCTGGCTGAAAAATCGGCCGCCTCGCTGATCAACATGAACGCCGCCGCCGCGGCCATCGTCCTGCTGGCCTTTGCCGTCGGCGACAGCGGCCAGATCGCCGCCGACTGGAACCTGCGCCACGCCCGCGAGATGGACGGCACGGGCGCCGCCCTCGACGTCGGCTACATCGAGCGCCTTGGCCCGTCGGCCCTCGCGCCCCTCGCCAGGCTGGAGCAGGAGCCGCTGCCGCCGGGCTACCAGCCGACCCTCTCGACCCTGCGCCTGCAGGCCATG
>SDZP01000628.1 GCA_004144935.1 Caulobacteraceae bacterium
GAACAGAACCGCGTGCTGGAAAGCGAGCTGCGGCGGATCAAGGCGCGGCCGGCGCTGGCCAGCTTCGGCATCTGGATGCTGGGGCCGGTGCTGCTGGAGTACGCCACCGAGGAGCAGAAGCAGCGGTTCCTGCCCGACATCGTCAAGGGCCGGACGCGCTGGTGCCAGGGCTACTCCGAGCCGGGCGCCGGCAGCGACCTCGCCGGGCTGCAGACCCGCTGCGAGGACCAGGGCGATCACTATCTGATCAACGGCCAGAAGGTGTGGACCAGCTACGCCGACCAGGCCGACTGGATCTTCTGCCTGGTGCGGACCGATACCTCAAAAAAGCACGAGGGCATCAGCTTCATCCTGTTCGACATGACCAGCCCGGGTGTCGAGACGCGGCCGATCAAGCTGATCAGCGGGTCGTCGCCCTTCTGCGAGACCTTCTTCACCGACGTGAAGGTGCCCAAGGAACAGCTGGTCGGGCGGCTGAACGGCGGCTGGGAAATCGCCAAGCGGCTCTTGCAGTACGAGCGCCAGAACATCTCGGCCGGCGGTTTCGGCGGCGGGGCGGCTATGGATGTCGCCGATGCGGCCAAGACGTATGTCGGTACGGACGAGGCGGGGCGGATCGAGGATCCTGACCTGCGCGGCCGCATCGCCAGCCACAAGATGGACCAGACTTGCTTCACCCTGACCATCAAGCGGGCGGAGGCCGAGAGCAAGCAGGGCGCCGGGCCGAGCGCGGCGACCTCGATCATCAAGTACGCCGCCGCCAAGCTGAACCAGGAACGCACCGAGCTGCTGGTCGAGAGCCTGGGGCTGCAGGGCCTGGGCTGGGAGGGCGAGGGCTTCTCGGCCGAGGAGCTGGGGAGCATCCGGTCGATGCTGCGGGCCAAGGCCAACAGCATCGAGGGCGGGACCAGCGAGGTGAACCTCAACGTCATCGCCAAGCGGGTGCTCGGGCTGCTGGATCACCAGTGATGGTCCTTCTCCCACTTGGGGGAGAAGGAGTCGGACATGCTTGAGTTCTGGTACGAGTTCGCCTCGACCTACAGCTACCCGGCCGCCATGCGGATCGAGGGGCTGGCGGCGGCGCGGGGGGTGGCGGTGGCGTGGCGGCCGTTCCTGCTCGGGCCGCTGCTGCATGAGCACCAGGGGATGAGCGACAGCCCGTTCAACGTGGTGCCCGTCAAGGGGACCTACATGTGGCGCGACATGGAGCGGGTCTGCCAGGAAGAGGGCCTGCCGCTGACCCATCCCAGCCAGTTCCCGCGCAACACCCTGCTGCCGGCGCGGGTGGCCATCGTCGGGCTGGACGACGGCTGGACGCCGGCCTTCAGCCGCGCCGTC
>SDZP01000204.1 GCA_004144935.1 Caulobacteraceae bacterium
CATCGACGCGGTCCGCACCCCCCGGGGTATCGGCAAGATCGGCAAGGGCGCCCTTGCCGATCTTGCCGATACCCCGGGGGGTGCGGACCGCGTCGATGATCAGAGCTTCAGGCATTAACGCCTCCTCGTTTGAATTTCGCCGCACCTAAGCGCCCTCACGCAAGGGCATTCAAGCGCTTGTTTGACGCACGCGGAAGCCAGGTCACAGCACGGGCGGATCGGGGTATGCCTTCCGACATGAGCGACGCGTTCGACTACAGCCGCAGTTTCCGGGGCTCGGCCCTGGCCGCCCGCCTGCGCCGGGCCTCCGAGCAGCTGGATCGTGACGGGACCCGGGTCTACGCCGCCCGCAATGTGCGGTTCGAGCAGCGCTGGTACGGCATCATGCGCCAGCTGATCGCCAACGGTCCCATGGCCGTCGGGGCCATCGCGGCCGTCCTGCGCATCACCCATGTTTCAGTCAGCGAGGCCAGCCGGTCGCTGGAGAAGGCAGGGCTCGTCGTCTCCACCGCCGCCCCGGAGGACGGCCGCAAGCGCAATCTGAGCCTCACCGACAGAGGCCGCGCCCTGGCCGAGGAACTGACACCGGTCTGGGACGCGTTCAACGCCGCCGCCTCGGAGGTCAACGACGAGGCCGGCGATATCGTCGCCCTTCTCGACCGGCTGGACGACGCCCTGGCGCGCCGGTCGATGTTCGAGCGGATCATGGAACGCCTCCCTGACATCAAAGGCGATTGACGATATGTAGGCGCCTACATAAACTGGGTCTCTAGCAACGGCGAGGCGGGCATGGATCGGCGGACACTTTTGAGCGGCGCGGCCGGTCTCCTGCTGGCGAGCGGTCTTTCGGGCGGCGCGCGAGCGGCCACGCCCTCGGCGGCGGCGCGGCGCCTGTACCGCGACGCCATCGTCATCGACGGCAACCTGGTCCCGCCGCTGGACGCCGACGGCCCGCTCGACGCGGCGCTGTCGAAGCAGGTGCGCGCCTCCGGCCTGACCGCCTTCAAGCTGACCCGCGGCGGCAGCGGCAGTCAGTCCAAGGCCGCCACTGACGAGGAACTGGCCATCACCGACAAGGCCCTGGCCCACAGCAACCATCTGTTCAGCCGCATTCGCAGCGTCGAGGACATCCGCGCCGCCAAGAAGAACGGCCGTGTCGGCATCATCTTCTCGTTCGAGGCCGGCGAGATGCTGGAGGGTCAGGTCGACAACATCGACCATTTCCGCCGCCAGGACGTGCTGGTCATGGGGCTGAGCTACAACCTCGCCACCCCTTTCGCCTCCGGGGTCATGGTCCCCAAGTCGACCGGCCTGACCGAGCTTGGCCGCCAGGCCGTCGAGCGGATGAACGCCCTGGGCGTCACCCTCGACATCAGCCACAGCGACGAGCGCTCCAGCCTCTCGGCCATCGCGGCCTCGGCGAGGCCGGCGCTGATCACCCATGCCGGCTGCGCCGCCATCCGCCCCCATCCGCGCAACAAGTCCGACCGCCTGCTGCGGGCCCTGTCCGAGCGCGGCGGGGTGATGGGCGTCTATGACCTCAGCTACCTGTCGGTGGCCCCCGAGCAGCCGTCGCTGGCCGCCTATCTCGGCCACCTGACCCATGCCCTGAAGGTCTGCGGCGAGGACCATGTCGGCATCGGCAGCGACACCATCCTGACCGGCTTCGATACCTCGCCCGAGAGCATGAAGGGCTGGGACGCCGAGACCGCGCGGCGCCAGGCGACCGGGGTGGCCGCCCCCGGCGAGGGCCCGCCCCCGTTCGTCACCGGACTCAATCGCCCCGACCGCGGCGCGATCATCGCCGACGGCCTGCTGAAGGCCGGCTATCCGGCCCGGGTGGCCGAGAAGGTGATGGGCGCCAACTTCCTGCGGGTGTTCCAGGAGACCTGGCGCGCCTGAGCGAGGCCTGCCGCAGATTTCAGTACCGCCTGACGGCGGCTTCGGTAGGGTGAGGCTCCCTTCCGGAGTCGCCGCATGATCCGCCCCCTTCTCGTCGCCGCGCTCGCCTGCGCCGGCCTCTCGCTGACCGCGCCGGCCTGGGCCGCCAAGCCGGTTTACGAGCCTGCCCCCTGCGTCGGCGACTTCGGTGCCAACCTCAGCCGGGCGTCCTGCGGCATCCTGACGGTCGACGAGTCGCGGGGGACGGGCAGCAAGCGACGGGTGGCCATCCCGGTAGTGGTCATCAAGGCGCTGCAGCCGCGCGCCGGTCAGCCGCCGGTCTTCTACCTGCAGGGCGGTCCCGGCGGCGCCGCGGCGGCCGGGGCCGGGCGTATCGCCCGCTCACCCCTGGCCAAGGACATGATCGCCGTCGACCAGGACTGGGTGTTCTTCGACGAGCGCGGCTCGGGCATGGCCTCGCCCCTGCTCGACTGCGGCAACGTGGCGATGAATGACGCCGGCCCGCTGTCGGTCGCCGCCGGCGAGACGCTGAAGGCCTGCGGCAGGCTGCACGCCGCCGCCGGCGTCGACCTCTCCCGCTACAACATCCGCGAGGTCGCCCTGGATGTTCAGGACCTGCGCCAGGCGTTGGGCTACCCGCAGATCGACCTTTTCGGCGCGTCATACGGCACAAGCATCGCCATGGGGATTCTGCGCCACGCGCCGCAGGGGATCCGCGCCGTGGTCCTCGACAGCCCTTGGCCGCCCGAAGCCAAGTGGGCGCAAGGCGGGCCGCAGCTGATCGCCGACGCGGTGCATCTGGTGCTCGGCAAATGCGCCGCCGACGCCGAGTGCCACAAGCGCTTCCCGACCGTGGAGGCCGACTTCACCGCCCTGGCCGCGAAGTTCAACGCCGGGCCGGTGCAGGGCAAGGCCCGCGCCTATACTCAGGAGGACCTGGCCGCCTTCCTCATGGACGCCGCCTATGACGACTATGGCGCCCGCCACATGCCGGTCGACCTGGCCAACATGGTCAAGGGCGATTTCTCGGCTCTGGAAGCCCACCGGGCAGAGCGCAGCCCCTACTTCGAGGGCCAGCACCTGACCCACCTCTGCAAGGAGGAGTTCCCCTTCGAAGACCGGGCCAGGGTGGCGCAGGCCGGCAGCGACCCCATCGCCGCCCTCGCCGTGCCCTCGATGACACGCTATTTCGAGGTCTGCGAGGCTTGGGCGGTCGGCAAGCCCGACCCCATCGACGGCCAGCCGCAGTCGAGCAACATCCCCACCCTGTTCCTGGCCGCCGAGATCGACCCCGGATGCCCGCCCAGCTTCGCCAAGGCCGCCGTCGCCCGCTTCTCGAAGGGCCAGCTGTTCATCGCGCCCAACGTCACCCACGGGGTGAGCTACGCCAGCCCCTGCGCCCGCGGGATGGTCCGCGGCTTCCTGCGGGACCCCACGGCCAGGGTCGACGGCAAGTGCCTGGAGGGCGAGACGCCCAAGTTCGCGTTCGACTACAGCGAATAAGGCGGCTAATGCTCACCGCGAGCAAAAACCGGGTACGGAGCGGATGGACGACGCCGGCCAGACATTGCGAGGCAGGATGCTGGCCATGGGCCGGGCGGCGCGCGATGGCGCGCGGGCCCTGCGGCTGGCGTCGGCTGAGCAGCGGACGGCCGCCATCTTCGCCATGGCCGCCGCCATCCGGGAGGGCGCGGCCACCATCCTGGCCGCCAACGCCCGCGACCTGACCGCCGCGAAAGCAGCCGGGGTCTCGGGCCCGATGCTCGACCGGCTGATGCTGGACGAGGGACGGGTCGAGGATCTGGCGCTGGCCATCGAGACCGTCGCCGCCATTCCCGATCCGGTCGGGGCCGAGATCGCCCGCTGGACCCGGCCCAATGGCCTCGACATCGCCCGGGTGCGCACGCCCATCGGGGTAGTGGCGATGATCTACGAGAGCCGGCCCAACGTCACGGCCGACGCCGCCGCCCTGTGCGTGCGGGCCGGTAACGCCGTCATCCTTCGCGGCGGGTCCGAGTGCATCACCTCCAACCTGGCCATCCACGCCTGTGTCGCCAGCGGCCTGCGGGCCGCCGGCCTGCCGGACGGCTGCGTGCAGATCGTGCGGACCACCGACCGGGACGCGGTCGGCGAACTGCTGTCCGGGCTTGATCGCCAGATCGACCTGATCATCCCGCGCGGCGGCAAGGGCCTGGTGGCAAGGGTGCAGGCGGAGGCGCGGGCGCCGGTGCTGGGGCATCTGGAAGGCCTCAATCACGTCTTCGTCCACGCGGCCGCCGATATCGCCAAGGCCACCGCCATCGTCGTCAACGCCAAGCTCCGCCGGGTCAGCGTCTGCGGCTCGGCCGAGACCCTGCTGATCGACCGGGCCGCGGCCGATCAGCTGTTGCCGCCGATCGCCGACGCCCTGATCCGCGAGCGCTGCGAACTGCGCGGCGACACGGCCGCGCGGGCCATCGAGCCCAGCATGAAGGCCGCCACAACGGCCGACTGGACGACCGAATACCTGGCCCCCATCCTGGCCGTGGCCGTCGTCGATGGCGTCGCCGGCGCCGCCCGCCACATCGCCGCCTACGGCTCGGGCCATACCGACGCCATCGTCACCGAGGACGCGGCGGCGGCCGAACAGTTCATCGCCGAGGTCGACAGCGCCATCGTGCTGGTCAACGCCTCCACCCAGTTCGCCGACGGGGGAGAGTTTGGTTTCGGCGCGGAGATCGGCATCGCCACGGACCGGCTTCATGCCCGGGGACCGGTGGGCGCGGAACAACTGACAACATTTAAATATGTGGTTCGCGGGTCCGGCCAAACTCGCCCCTGAGGCCGGCCGCCCGGCCGCCCTCCGGACGGGTTTCGTCCTCAAGCCCGGAATGCGCGTGGGCCTCTACGGCGGCTCGTTCAATCCGGTCCACGAGGGCCATCTTCACGTCGCCCGCACGGCGATCACCCGGCTGAACCTCGACCGGGTCATCTGGCTGGTCTCGCCGCAGAACCCCCTGAAGAGCGCCAAGGACACCGCGCCGCTACAGCAGCGGCTGGCCGAGGTGACCCGGGCCATCGGCGACTCGCGGATGATCGTCAGCGACATCGAGACCCGGCTTGGCTCGCAGTACACCATCGACACCCTCCGGCTGCTGAAAGCCCGCTACCCCGGCGTCCATTTCGTCTGGATCATGGGGGCCGACAGTCTGAAGGACGTCCACCGCTGGCGCGGCTGGACGCAGCTGATGCGCGAGGTGCCGGTGGCGGTGGTCTCGCGGCCCTGGGCGTCGCTGAAGGCGCGGCTGTCGCCCGCTGCCCGCCGCTTCGCCCACTACCGCCGCCCGGCGCGGGAGGCGCCGCTGCTGGCGACCATGACCGCCCCCGCCTGGGTCTACTTGGCCGGCCCCTTCAACTTCGCGTCCTCGACGGCCATGCGGGAGCGGATGCGGACGGGGCGGTAGGTCCGGCGAAGCAGATCGGCGGGCTGCGCAGGTCGGTCCGGGTCGAAAGGTTTGGGAATGAGTGGGCGGACGCTGGCGATTCTGTCGCTGATCATCGGAATGGCCATAACGGTCAAGCCGGCTTCAGCAGACGACTTGCCTCGGCAGGGCCAGGCCGAGGTCTTCTATTCTGTCGACGCCGAGCAGGTGGCCGCCATCCTGAAGAAGGGCGGCTTCAAGACGAAGATTCTGAAGAACAAGGTCAAGCCCGACGAAAAGCCGACATGGACCATCAACGCCGAGAGCAAGGAGCCGTTTTACATGTCGGCCGACCTGCGGGCTTGCAACGCTGACAACTACCCCAAGGGCTGTCTCGGAATCCGCCTCTATGCCTCGATGGACATCGAGAAGAGCACCCAATCCGCCGCCAGGCGGACTGTTGAGGCCTACAATCGCGACTATTACATCGGTAAGGCCTACATCTCGGAAGACGGAAAACACTTGATCTTCGAAAACTACCTGATGGTCGAGGGCGGGGTCACCGCTCGGAACCTGGAGGAAAACCTCGACAACTTCCTGACCGGCTTCAACGGGGTGTACGATCTGTTCGAGGAAAACCGGAAAGCCGTCGAGGCCTGAACTTCAGCCCGCCGCCGCCAGCTCCGTCTCCACCGGCTCCAGCGCCTGGGCCACCGCCGCCAGCAGCTTGTCGGCGCGCACGGGCTTGGAGAGGTGGGCGTCGGCGCCGGCGGCCAGGCTGGCCTGGACATGTTCGTCCAGGGCGTTGGCGGTCAGCATGATCACCGGGGTGCGCGGGCCGCCCGTGGCCCGCTCGCGCTCGCGCAGCAGGCGGGTGGCGGTCAGGCCGTCCATTTCCGGCATCTGCATGTCCATCAGCACCACGTCGTAGCTCTGGACGCTGAGCCGCTCGAGGGCGGCGACGCCGGTCTCGACCACATCGAGGCGGACGCCGGCGGCCTCGAGGATCAGGCGCACGACCCGCTGGTTGGTCGGATGGTCTTCGGCCAGCAGCACGTGGACGCCCTCGACCTCCGCCTCGGCGGCGGGCTGAAGTTCAGGCCTCGACGGCTTTCCGGTTTTCCTCGAAC
>SDZP01000629.1 GCA_004144935.1 Caulobacteraceae bacterium
CAATGATCCTGGCCCAGGGGCGCGCCTCCGCGTCCCGCCGCAGGGCAAGGGTGGCGGGCGGGCTGGGCGCGCGGTCGGCGACGACGGACATGCCGCCTTCCTTAACCTCGCATTGTGAACGGACCTGCCACTGTCGCGGACGTTGCAAGACAGCTTCGCCGAACAGCGTTAGCGAAGGGTTGAATCGATCTCTCGGAGACGCCGGGCATGAGCCTGCGCCACAAGGCCTTTTCGGCTGCCTTCACGGCCATCGCTGCCACCGGCGCCGACCGCTGGGGCAGGGGGCTCGCGCAGGGCAGGGGCGCGATCCTGACGCTGCATCATGTCCGCCCGGCGACATCGGGCGGCTTCAGTCCGAATGGATTGCTCGAGATCACGCCCGGCTTCCTCGACCGGGCGCTGACCCTGATCCGGGCCGAAGGCTACGACGTCGTCTCGCTCGACGAGGCGCTGGCGCGGCTGGCCGATCCCCGGCCCGGCCGCTTCTTCGTCGCGCTCACCTTCGACGACGGCTATCGCGACAATCTCGACCATGCCTGGCCGGTGCTGGCGAAGCACGCGGACTGTCACCGGATCCGGGTCGACAGCCCGACCGCGCATCTCTTCACGGTCGATTGCAAGGGCGACGTGGTGGACGAATAGGGCTTCGGCCCTGCCCCAAATGAAAAGGCCCGCTCCATCGGAGCGGGCCTTTCGTGTCTCAATCGACGGTGGCGTCGTTCTGATAGATCGGGCGCCGGTTGGTCGGCGGACCACCCGGGCGCGCGGCGCGGTACTCGAACTCCGCGGCGGCGGTCGGGTCATAGCGGCCCGGGAAGACGTAGTTGCTGTCGCTGAAATACCCGGGCCCACCCAGGGCGCCGTCGCGCGGATAGCCGTAGCCATAGCCCGACGGGTAGAAGCCGTTCTCGGTCTGGCGGTAGCTCAGGTTCAGCCGGCCGTTCTCGCCGATCGGCAGGGACACCGCCATGCCGTAGTCGCGATAGCCGCCGGTGCCGATGCCGGCCGAGAACTCGCTGTGCATCTTGCGGTCATCGACCGGGCGCTCGCCCCGGCCGCTGGCGTAGGGGGTCGCGTCCGGGTTCCGGCTTTCCAGCCAGCGGTCGATCTGCTGGTCGGTGGTCAGGTTGTGCGGTTCCGCCGCCTGCAGGGCCGCGCCCTCGGCGGTCGGTGCGACGGGACGGGTCATGGCGGTCAGGTCAACATTGGTCGCGGGCGCGGTCGCCACCACGCCGTCGGGATCGCTGCCGGCCAGAGCCGCCGCCATCAGTAGGGCCGAAATCAGCATGCGCTCACTCCCTGTACTGAACCTACCCTAACCCTGATTGAGGCCAAGG
>SDZP01000205.1 GCA_004144935.1 Caulobacteraceae bacterium
GGTTTCGGGGTGCATGTGCCCAAGGGCTACATCTACGCCGCCATGGCCTTCTCGGCCGGCGTCGAAGCCCTGAACATGTGGAGCCGGGCCCGCGCCGCGAAGGGAAAGGCGCCGCCGAGAAGGCCATGGCGGCGTAGATGTAGCCCTTGGGCACATGCACCCCGAAACCGTCGGCGATCAGCACCATGCCGATCATCAGCAGGAAGCCCAGGGCCAGCATCACAACCGTCGGGTTCTTGTTGATGAAGTTGCCCAGCGGGTCGGCGGCCAGCAGCATGACGGTGATCGACACCAGCACGGCGACCACCATGATCGGCAGGTGCTCGGTCATGCCGACGGCGGTCAGGATGCTGTCGATCGAGAAGACCAGGTCGAGCAGGACGATCTGGAAGATGGCCGACCCGACGTTGGTGATGACCACGTCGGTCTTGTCGAGCACGCCGGCGTTGTCGGGGGCCGGATCGACGCTGTGGTGGATCTCCTTGGTCGCCTTCCAGACCAGGAACAGGCCGCCGGCGATCAGGATCAGGTCCTTCCAGCTGAACTCGTTGCCGAACAGGGTGAAGACCGGCTGAACCAGGCCGACGATCCAGGCGATGGTCGACAGCAGGATCAGCCGCATGACCAGGGCCAGGCCAATGCCCAGGCGCCGCACCTTCTGGCGGTTCGCCTCGGGCAGCTTGTTCGAGAGAATCGAGATGAAGATGAGGTTGTCGATCCCGAGCACCACCTCCATCACGATAAGGGTGACCAGCGCGGCCCAGGCCGCCGGATCCGTCAGAAGTTGCGCAATGCCGTCCACGTTCGGTCTCAAGCCTCCCTAAACCTTCGTGGGCCATACTTAGGGTCGACTGCGACAATTGGAAGCACCCCGCCCGCATGAATGACGCCGCCCACATCAAGCCGCTGACCGGCCTGCGGTTTTTCGCCGCCATGTGGGTGGTGCTCTACCATTACTGGCCCAACCTCCAGGTCGGCGTCAGCCCCGCGCTGATCGAGAAAGGCTACCTGGGGGTCGAGCTGTTCTTCACCCTTTCGGGCTTCATCCTCTGCCACGTCTATCTGGAGAGCTTCGGCGAGGGACGGTTCAAGTACGGCGCCTTCCTGTGGAACCGGCTGGCGCGGGTCTATCCGCTGCATCTGGCCACCCTGCTTGGCGTCATGGCCCTGGGGCTGGCGGCCGGCGCGGCCGGCTTCGCCATCGACGCCAACATCCTCAGCTGGGACTCGCTGCCGGCCAACCTGCTGTTGCTGCAGGCCTGGGGCCTCGCCCCGCAGGCCGCGTTCAACCACCCCAGCTGGTCGATCTCGGCCGAGTGGTTCGCCTACCTGACCTTCCCGGTCTTCGCCTGGGCCTCGTGGAAGCTGCGCCACCGGGCGTGGCTGGGCGCCGCCCTGGCCATCGGCTTCATGGTCGTCCTCTACCCGGCCTACGCCGCCCTGACCGGCGGCCAGAGCCTGACGCAGGCCACCATTCACTGGGGCGCCCTGCGCATCGTCCCCTGTTTCGCCCTCGGCTGCGCCATGCATGGATTGTGGCGCTCCGGCGCCGTGAAGGGCCTGCGGGCCGGGGCCGTCGGCGCCGCTTTCATGGGCGCCGGCGCCTTGATGGCGGCGGTGTCCGGAGCCCCCGACCTGCTGGCCGTGGCCGGCTTCGGGGGGCTGATCCTGTGCCTGGCCGGGATGGCGGAGCACGGCTCGCGATTCGCCAGCGGCAAGGGCTTCGTTTATCTCGGCGAGATCAGCTATTCGGTCTATATGATATGCGTGCCCTGGAAGCTTCTGTTTGTGAATGCAGCAACAAAGCTGTTGAATACAACAGACGATAGACTGCCCTGGTACATCTGGCTGCTGTTCATCGTCTCGGTGGTTCCATTGGCCGCCGCCAGCTATCACCTGATCGAACGCCCGGCCCGGGCGCGCATGAAGCTCATGATGGATTTATGGGCGAAAAGACGATCTGTCGCGCCCGCGGCGTGAAAAGAGTCTTTTCATTCTCCTGTGAGATGACTAAGCGTTACCGATAGTTACGGCGGGGGAGCAATCCAGCATGCGTTCACGGACACGAAACGTCCTTGGGTCTTTGACCGCCGCCTTGATGATCAGCCTGATTCCGGCGGTCTCCTCGGCCGAAACCTACTGGCAATGTGTCCCGTTCGCCCGCCTGCTCTCCGGCATCCAGATCTTCGGCGACGCCCACACCTGGTGGGGCCAGGCCGTGCAGCGCTACCAGACCGGCAACACCCCGCAGATGGGCGCCGTGCTCAGCTTCAAGGCCACCGGCCGCATGCGGCTGGGCCACGTGGCCGTCGTCTCCCGAGTGCTCACCGACCGCGTCATCCAGATCACCCACGCCAACTGGTCCGCTATCGGCGGGGCCCGCGGCAAGGTCGAGCGTGACGTGACCGTCGTCGACGTCTCGCCGGGCGGCGACTGGACCCAGGTCAAGGTCTGGTACGACCCGATCCGCGACCTCGGCACCTCGGTCTACCCGACCCATGGCTTCATCTATCCCGACGGCCAGGCCCAGAAGCTGGCCCAGGCCTCCGGCCGCTTCGCCCTCGCCCAGGACACCGCCACCCTGGTGGCCAACTCCGCGGCCGGCCATGTGGTCGGCTCGGTCCGGCCGGGCGCCTCGCCCCTGGCCCTGCTCAACAAGGCGGCCGAAACCACCGACAACATCGCCGACCTGATCCAGAAGGCGACCGGCGGCGGCGACAAGAAGTAGTCCGCCGTACCCTGAATTCAAAAATGCCAGAGGGCCGGTGGAAACGCCGGCCCTTTTGCTTTGCCGGTCGACGCCGGTCGCGCCCGCCGGCTTGCACCTGCCTGCAACCGGGCGCCCATGTTTTTGTCACTCGACCTCTACAGTATCCATACGCCGATGCGCCCGAATAGCCATGCCGGGCAAACAGTTCATTACGCCTATGGTATTGAAAAACCTGGACAATGTACCGTTGCACCTTCCCGGAAGCGGTATAATGGCCCGCCGCTTCGATAAGCCTCGCGTTGACGCCGCCGCGTCTCCGCGCCATGCCTTGGGCTGTCTCCAGCCCCTATCAGGACCCGTCGATGATCCGTCTCCTCCAGCGCGACGCCCAGACCGTGGAGGAGATCACGCCGGGCGACGACTGGGTCCTGCCAGAAGAGACCGTCTGGATCGATCTGGTCGAGCCGACCCGGGACGAGGAGATCCTCATCGAGCGCCAGCTGATGCTGGAACTGCCGACCCGCGAGGACATGTCCGAGATCGAGGCCACCTCGCGTCTTTACCGCGAAGGCGCGGCCACCTACCTGACCGTCGAGGTGATCACCGGGGCGGCGGCCGAGGCGCCGCGCCTGACGCCGGTGACCTTCGTGCTGGTCCGCGACCGGCTGATCACCATCCGCTACGCCCACCCCCGGGCCTTCACCCTGTTCGAGACCACCCTGGCCGAGCGCGGCGGCGCCCTCTGCGCCAAGGGCGAGGCGGTGTTCCTGGGCCTGCTGGACGCCATCGTCGACCGGGTGGCGGACATCCTGGAAGCCGCCTCCGACCAGGTCGAGGGCCTCTCCAACCACATCTTCGAACGGCCGCGCCGAACGGCGAGGTTCGAGATCATCCTCGGCAAGCTCGGCCGTTGGCGCGGCATCACCGCCAAGGCGCGCAACAGCCTGATCAGCCTGTCGCGCCTGCTGCTCTACGCCTCGGTCTCGCCCTTCATCGCCGAGGGTGAGGGCGACGCGGTGCGCATCAAGTCGCTGCAACGGGACGTGGCCAGCCTGACCGACCACGCCGGCCATCTGTCCGGCGACATCACCTTTCTGCTCGACGCCACGCTGGGCATGATCAACATCGAGCAGAACGGCATCATCAAGTTCTTCTCGATCGCCGCCGTCATCTTCCTGCCGCCGACCCTGGTGGCCAGCTATTTCGGCATGAATTTCAAGCACATGGCCGAATTCGACCTGCCCTGGGGCGAGCCTCTGGCGCTCGGTCTGATGGTGGTGGCGGTGGTGCTGCCGATGCTCTGGTTCAAGCGCAAGGGCTGGTTCTGAGCGCCCGCGTCGGGCACACGGGCTGCTGACCGGAAACGAGGATTTTAGCCCGGGTCTCACCCTTCCTTAAGGGCGCCGGCCGAAGATTGCCGTTCGATGTCCGCCGCCCCCAACCTGCTCCGCGCCCTGGAACACGCCAGCCTCAAGCAGACGCTGGAGGCGCACGCGCGGTTTCTGACCGGCCGGCCAGGCGGCCGCCGCGCTAACCTGGCCCACGCCGACCTCAGCAACGTCATGCTGGAGGGGGTCAACCTGGCCGAGGCCGAGCTGACCGGAGCCCGGCTGAACGGGGCGACGCTGAAGGGCGGCGACCTGTCCCGCGCCGTCCTGTTCGGCGCCGACCTGCGTGACGCCGACCTGCGCGCCGCCAACCTCAGCAAGGCCGACCTGCGCGGCGTCTGCCTGCGCGGGGCCAACCTCTCCTACGCCAATCTCACCGGCGCCGACCTGCGCGAGGGCCGCATCGCGATGCAGGACGCCGAGTTCGGCTTCCGCATCCTCAGCCACGACAGGCGGCCGGGCGACCTCGCCTACACGGTGATGGCCGGCGCCAACCTCGACGGCGTCCAGGTCTCCGAAGACTCCCGCTCGGCCGATCTCACCGACGCCGTCCTGTCGGGGGCTCAGCTGGGCGGGGCCCGCATGGTCAAGACTCTGCTCGACGGGGCCGACCTGTCGGGGGCCGAGATGTTCAACACCGACCTCTCGGGCGCCTCGCTGAAGCGGGCCGTGCTGACCGGGGTCGACACCTCCAGCGCCAACCTCGAACAGGCCGACCTCTCCGACGTGCTGCGCGCCCCGCCGCCGATCGTCTACATCGACGATCTGCCGCTGGGCGAGGTGGTGGCCGACCACGAGCGTTACTGCGCCAGCCATGGGGCCGAAGGGGCCATCGCCAAGGTCGCCCGCGTCGATTTCCGCAGCCTGCGCCAGCTGCGCCGCCGGGTGCTGACGGGCATCCAGGCCCAGGGCGCGATCTTCTTCGGCATGGACATGGAGGGCGTGCAGCTGCAAGGCGCCGACCTGACCGGCGCCGACCTCAGGGGCGCCAACCTGCGCGCCGCCGACCTGCGAGGGGCCAAGCTGCTGGACGCCCGGCTGGACCGCGCCGATCTGCGCGGCGCCAATCTCGACCCCCTGCTGATCGCCGAGGGCCGCCACCTGCGCAGCAACCTGACCCGCGCGGTCCTGCGCCAGGCCGACCTGCGAGACGCAAGAGCCCGCAACGCCCGCCTGCTGGAAGCCGACCTGACCGGCGCCAAGCTGGCCGGCGCCGACCTGACCGGGGCGGAGCGGGAGTTTTAGGGTCGCCCGCGATCCGTTCCCCTATCGCGACGCCCGCCTACCCGTCGTCATCCTAGGCCTTGTGCCCAGGATCCACCGTTCGGCCGCCGCAAGCCCCAGCCGTGGAGGCGCGGCCGCGCCTCCACCCAATGGTCAATGCAAGCGGACCCGTGGGTCCCATGGACAAGCCCTGGGATGACGACTGGAGATCACATCCCCCGACGCAGCGGGATCAGGTCCGGGAAGTCGCCGTCGCGCTTTTCGGCCTTGGCCTTGAAGGCCTCGGCCATGTGCGGGCCGCTGAACATGCCGGTCTGCCAGACGGCGATGTAGTCGAGGGCGTCCTTGATGGTGTGGTCGCGGGCGTAGTTGATCATCACCTTCGAGCCGGCGACGGCCAGCGGCGACTTGCTGGCGATCTCGCGGGCGGTGGCCAGGGCGTGCTCGACGCATTCCTCATGGGTCTCGAACACCGCGTTGACCAGGCCGATCTGCTCGGCCTTCTGGGCGAACAGCCGCCGGCCGGTATAGGCCAGCTCGCGCACCCATCCCTCGGGGATCAGCTTGCACAGGCGCGGGAAGGTGCCGACGTCGGCGGTCATGCCGATGTTGATCTCCTGGATCACGAAGAAGGCGTCGGCCGTGCAATAACGAATGTCCGCCGAGCTGGTCAGGTCGACCGCCCCGCCGACGCAACCGCCCTGGATCGCCGCGATCACCGGCATCCGCGCCTCGTCCAGGCAGCTGATGACGTCCTGCAGGTGATGCACGTGATAGCGGAAGCTCTCGCCGGCGTTCTCCTTGTCGTCGGGTTTGGCGCCCGTGGTGCTGCCGCCGCCGCCGAACACGGCCAGATCCATGCCGGCGCAGAAGTGCTTGCCGGTCGAGGACAGCACGATGGCGCGGGCCCGGGCGTTGTCGCTGATGTCCTTCACGATCACCGGCAGCTCGTTCCAGAAGGCGCGGACCATGGTGTTGTACTCACCCGGCCGTTTAAGCTGGATATGGGCGACCCCATCCTCGATGGAGACCGCGAAGCAGGTCCAGTCGGTGGTGGTCACGTCGACGGCGGTGTGGGCGTTCATGGCGGTTTCTCCC
>SDZP01000630.1 GCA_004144935.1 Caulobacteraceae bacterium
CTGGCTGAAGGGCCGCAAGCACGCGCCGCAGGGCGCGGCCTGGGACGCCGCCGTCGCCGACTGGCTGTCCTTGGCCTCCGATCCGGGCGCGGTCTTCGACGCCGAAATCGGGATCGACGGCGCCGCCATCCGCCCCATGGCCACCTGGGGCACGACCCCCGACGCCGGTTCCGCCATCGGCGAGGCCGTCCCTCAGCCCAAGGACGCCTCGGGCGAAAAGGCGCTGGCCTATATGGGCTTCACCGCAGGCGAGGCGACCACCGCCCATCCGGTCGATGTGGTCTTCATCGGCAGTTGCACAAACGGCCGCCTGCCCGACCTGCGCGCCGCCGCCGAGGTTCTGCGCGGCCGCAAGGTCAAGCCGGGGCTGCGCATGCTGGTGGTGCCCGGTTCCGAGGCGGTCCGCCGCGACGCCGAGGCCGAGGGTCTGCACACCGTCTTCATCGACGCGGGCGCGGAGTGGCGCATCCCGGGCTGTTCAATGTGTCTGGCCATGAACGGCGACATGGTGGCGCCCGGCCAGCTGGCCGTCTCGACCTCCAACCGCAATTTCGAGGGCCGCCAAGGCCCCGGCTCGCGCACCATCCTGGCCAGCCCCGCGACCGCCGCGGCCACGGCCATCATGGGCGTGCTGACCGATCCTCGCGTCTTTCTGGTGGAGGCGCCCCTCCTCAAGCAGCCGAGCGCCGCGCGCGAGGCGGTAGGAGCCCAAGATGCCTGAGCCCCTGATCGAACTGACCTCAAAGGCCGTGGTCCTGTCGCAGTCGAACATCGACACCGACCAGATCATCCCCGGACGCTTCCTCAGCACCACCAGCCGCGAGGGTCTGGGCGCTTGGGCCTTCTATGACTGGCGCTACGAAGCCGACGGCGCGCCCAAGCCCGAAGCCGTCCTGAACCGCATCGACCCGACCGAGCGCCGCATCCTGCTGGCCGGGAAAAACTTCGCCTGCGGATCTTCCCGGGAACATGCGCCGTGGGCGCTGATGGACTACGGCTTCCGGGCCGTGGTCTCGACCGGGATCGCCGACATCTTCACCTCGAACGCCCTGAAGAACGGCCTTCTGCCCATCGTCGTCGATCAGGCGACCTGGGACGACCTCGCCGCCCACGTCGACCAGCCGATCACCATCGATCTGGAAACCTCCACCCTCCAGCGCGGCAATGCAGAACCTGTCGCCTTCGTGGTCGAGAGTTTCGCCCGCCAGTGCCTGCTGGACGGGGTCGACACCCTCGGCTGGCTGCAAGCCCGCATGCCCGCCATCGAAGCCTTTGAACGCCAGAAAGAAACCGTCTGATGTCCGCCCCCAAGACCTACAATATCGTCATTCTG
>SDZP01000631.1 GCA_004144935.1 Caulobacteraceae bacterium
CATCGCGATAGCTGGGGCGGACCGTTATGACGTGGGTGCTGGACCAGGCCCGCGGCGCGGGCCTGGTCCAGCACCCACGTCATAACGGTCCGCCCCAGCTATCGCGATGTGCCGTCGGGCCCCTTCTACGGCTTCAACCGGGCGCCGGCGACCCTGCAGGAAGGCGTCGTCGCCAACTGGTGGCGTCAGGGCATGATGGGCGGCGCCAAGGCTCACTACGACTGCATCAAGGCCTTCTCGGAGACCGACTTCACCGAAGACCTGAAGGCCATCACCGTGCCGACCCTGGTCATGCACGGCACCGACGACCAGATCGTTCCCATCGGCGCCTCGGCCCGTCTGTCGGCCCCGCTTCTGCGCAACGCCCAGACCAAGATCTACGACGGGCTGGGCCATGGTCTGTGCACGATCAATCCCGACGTGGTGAACCCGGATCTGCTGGCGTTCATCCGGTCCTGACGTTGCCAGATCGAGCGCACGGCCCTTCGCCGCGCGCTCGAGCAGCGGCCCATCCCGCGACCCGGTGTCCACTCTGCGAGCGGCGCCATAACCCTGAGCTTTCCATGACCAGGTTGATCCCCGAGGCCCGGCCGGCGCCCACAGGCTGCAATTCCCGCCGCCGGACCCGGAACCCAGGGTTAAGCCAAAGATTAACAGATGGAGATCGAGGACCTCCGCCATGCTCGCCGCCCTGCTCGCCACCGCCCTTCTGCTGGATCCCGGCGCCCCTCTGCCGATCACATTCAAAGCCGCGCCATCACCGGTCGCGCCGCGTGCGGCCGCACCCCCGGTTCTGACGAGCGTCGCCGTTGCGGTGGAGTGCACGGCCCGTCGCGATGGCCGTGTCGAAAACTGCCGGGTGATGGAAGAGACCCATCCGGGGCTGGGGTTCGGGGCGGCCGCCGTCGCGCTGATGACGGACACCCGCGTCGCGCCAGGCGAGCGGGACGTTCAGTTCGCCCGCACCATTCAGTTCCTGCCCTGAGGCTTGCGACATCCGGACGGGCGGCGTTTTGCCCGCAGGGATGGCGCGATCCCGACGCGCAGCGCCGAGCCCCTCGCGCTCAGTCAAGCCCGGACTGGTCTGGAGGCCTGCTGGACCGCCCTGCTGAGCGGCCGCTTTTCGGGCAGGAAGGCTGCGGCATGTCTCGCACGCAGACTCGTGGACCGCCCGAAAACGACCCATCGCGCCGTTGGTGATTTGGGGTTCGCCGCCTAGCCGACCGCGCCCACGCAACCCTCGGCGCCGCCCACGCTGACCGGGGCGTCGGTCAGGGACAGGGTCCAGCCGTGATGGGTGGCCAGGCCCTGACGGCGCACGCCGCCGCCGTC
>SDZP01000632.1 GCA_004144935.1 Caulobacteraceae bacterium
CGTTACAGCTTCGCGCAAGCGGCTCCCCCGCCGCCGCCGCCGCCGGAACCGCCGGCTCCCCCGGCCCCGCCGCCGGAACCGCCGGCTCCCCCGGCTCCGGAAGCGCCCGCCTACGCCGCCAAGGAATTCATCGTCTACTTCCCGTTCGATCAATCGATCCTGACGCCGGAAGCCCAGGCCGTGGTCTCTGAAGCCGCCCAGTACGCCCAGTCGGGCAACGCCACCCAGATCGTCGTCGTCGGTCACGCCGACACGTCCGGTTCGGCGAAGTACAACGTCGGTCTGTCGCAACGTCGCTCGAAGGCCGTCGCTGACGCCCTGGTCGGCCTCGGTGTGAACAGCGGTACGCTGTCGGTCGACTGGAAGGGTGAATCCGAGCCCGCCGTCGCCACCGGCGACGGGGTGAAGGAACCCCTGAACCGCCGCTCGACGATCCAGATCAACTTCTGATCTGATCTCTAGCGACAACGCTTAAGCGAAGGGCCCGGAGCAATCCGGGCCCTTTTGCTATGGCGCTTGTGGAACGGTTGAAAGACCCGAACCGGGTATAGCGGCGTCAGAGCCGCCAGATCGCCTAGGCCGCCAGGCCCGCCGTCCGCAGCAGGTCGCGCACCTTGCCGGCCGCTTCCGGGCTCCGGCTGATCTCCTCGCGCAGTTCCGGCGCCCGGGTCAGCTTCAGAGCCTCCGTCCTGGCCCGGTCGGCGGCCGGACCCAGAGGCGCGGTCTCGCCGACCGCCAGGCGCAGCAGCAGGTTGAGCCGGTGGACGGCCGGCGCCTCGGCGCGGGCCAGCAGGGTGACGAGTTTCGAGTCGGCCTCGACGTGGCCGCCGATCTCGCCGAGCCGGCCCTTGAGCAGGTCGCGGTCCTCGTCGGGCAGGCCCAGGCGGTCGATGCCGCGCTGCAGGGCCGCCAGGGCGCCCAGCTTGGCCGGCGGCGTATCCAGCCCGTAGCGCATTTCCTTCTCGAACTTCAGGGCCGAGATGTTGGCGCCCAGCCAGCGGGCCGCCTGGCGCTTGTTGGCCGCCCCGGTGACGTTCTCGGCCAGGTAGGCGAGGGTCTCGACCTCCTCGCGAGCCCCCCGGTCCTTGCCCAGCAGGGCTTCGACGAAGTCGCTGGCCACCAGGGTCGCCGACCGGGTGGAGAAGGCGGCGTGGAGATCCTCCAGCTGCAGGACGCGACCGTCGGCGGCCGTCAGCGCCATGGCCAGGGCCCGCAGACAACCGATCTCGGCGTCGGGATCAGCGGGCTTGAGCCGCCGCGGTCCGACCAGCTCGCGCAACACCCGCTGGGCCAGCGCCAAGATGATGCGGCGCGGCAAGCTGACCCTGGAT
>SDZP01000633.1 GCA_004144935.1 Caulobacteraceae bacterium
CCCGGTTCATGGTGCGGTGGTTTTGCAGTCCTTCGCGTTGCAACATTCAGACGCCGCCCATGGCCATCGATTTCGAAATTCCCGCCGAAGCCAAGGCGATCCGCGAAAAGGTCCGCCAGTTCGTCGCCGACGAGTGCATCCCGGCCGAAAAGCTGATCCACGACAAGGACAGCTACAAGTCCGTCCTCGCCGACCTGCGCACCAAGGCCCGGGCCCAGGGCCTGTGGCTGCCCTTCATCCTCACCGAATACGGCGGCATGGGCCTTGGCCCGCTGGCCAATGCCCTGGTGCAGATGGAGCTCGGCAAGAGCCATCTGGGCGCCCTCAGCATGAACAGCCAGGGCCCTGACGACGCCACCATGCTGACCCTGCTGGCCCACGGCACCGAGTACCAGAAGGAGAAGTTCCTCAAGCCCCTGCTGAACGGCGACAAGCGGGTCTGCTACTCGATGACCGAGAAGGCCGCCGGCGCCGACGCCACCGGCATGCAGACCACCGCCGTCAAGGACGGCAACTCCAACTACATCCTCAACGGCGAAAAGTGGTTCAGCAGCGCCGCCAGCGCCGCCGACATCGCCGTGGTCATGGCCAAGACCGACCCCGACGCCCCCCGCCACCAGCGTTATTCGACCTTCATCGTTGAACTGCCCGATCCCGGCTACCGCATCATCCGCGACATCGGCACCATGGCCGCCGAGGGCCCGCTCAGCCACATCATGGGCGGCGGCCACAGCGAGATCGCCATCGAGAACCTCGTCGTGCCGGCCGAGAACCTGCTCGGCGGGGAAGGGCAGGGCTTCAACATGGGCCAGCACCGCCTGGCCTACGGCCGGCTGCGTCACGGCATGCACAATGTCGCCATGGCCCAGCGGGCCCTGGACATGGCCACCGAATACGTCATCAGCCGCGAGACCTTCGGCAAGAAGCTGAAGGACCGCCAGGGCGTCCAGTGGATGCTGGCCGACTGCGCCAGCGAGCTCTACATGGCCCGGCTGATGCTGATCCACATCGCCTACAAGGCCGAGAAGGGCATGGACCTGCGCCAGGAAAACTCCATCGCCAAGGTCTTCCTCGCCCACATGGTCCACAAGGTGGTCGACACCGCCATCCAGCTGCACGGCGCCCTCGGCTACTCCACCGACCTGCCCCTGGCCCGCTGGTACACCCACATCCGGTCGCAGCGCCTGGTCGACGGCCCGGACGAGGTGCACCGCTGGACGGTCGGCCGCAATGTCATCAAGGCGTTTGAGCGCGACGGCACGACCGCCTCGGCGGCGGGCGGGGATATTCTCTAAAAGAACCCTTCCCCCTCGAGGGGGGAAGGGCAGGG
>SDZP01000634.1 GCA_004144935.1 Caulobacteraceae bacterium
CCCCCCGGGTGGGCGAAGTAGTTGGAACTTTTCTGTCAGCTGAACGGAATACATCCATGGACCTGCTATCTCGCCCTTATGACGCCTGAATCGATCGCCCTCAACCGTTTCGGGCTCGGCGCCCGACCCAGTGATCCGCTGCCAGCCGATCCGCGCCGCTGGCTGCTGGCCCAGCTCGAGGCCTACGAGCCGCTCCCGGCCCCCTGGAAACCGCTGTCGCGCACCCCGGTGCTGGCCGCGGCGTGGGCCCAGCAGCAGCGCGCCGTGCGCGCCGCGCCCGAAGACCAGAAGAGCGCCGTGCGCGAAACCTACCTGCGGGGCGGGCGCCAGGCCTACCAGGAGGCGGTTGGCGCGCGCGCCGCGAGCGCCCTGCAGACCAGTACCCCCTTCGTCGAACGCCTGGTCCACTTCTGGTCCAACCATTTCGCCGTCTCGATCGACAAGCAGCTGGTGATCGGGCTGGCCGGCGCCCTCGAGGCCGACGCCATCCGCCCTCACGTGCTGGGGCGCTTCGAGGACATGCTGATGGCCGCCGTGCGCCATCCCGCCATGCTGCTCTACCTCGACCAGGCCCGCTCCACCGGCCCGAACAGCCCTGCCGGAAGGCGCGCCGCGATGCGCCAGGCCAGGGGCCAGGGCAACGGCCAGGGCCTGAACGAGAACCTGGCGCGCGAGATCCTCGAGCTGCACACGCTTGGCGTGCGCAGCGGCTATTCGCAGGACGACGTGACCGAACTGGCGCGTGCACTGACCGGCTGGACGCTGCCGGGCGACGAGGCGGCCAAGGTAGACAACGAGGCGGACCATGAGGCGCCTGCCTCGTTCCGCTTCGTGGCCGGGCTGCACGAACCGGGCGTGCGCACGGTGCTGGGCCGCGCCTATGCCGGCGGCGGCGAGGAGCAGGCACTGGCCATCCTGCGCGACCTGGCCGCCGCACCCGCCACCGCGCTCCATATCGCCACCAAGCTGGCGCGCCACTTCGTCGCCGACGAGCCGCCCGCGGGCCTGGTGCGACGCCTGGCCGACAGTTACGTGGAAAGCGGCGGCAAGCTGTCGGTCGTCTACCAGGTACTGGTGACCGCTCCCGAGACCTGGGCGGCGGGCGGGGGCAAGTTCAAGTCCCCCTGGGAGTGGACCGTGTCCTCGACGCGCGCGCTGGGACGGCGCGAGCTGCCACCCCAGCAGGTGGCAAACCTGCTGAACCAGCTGGGCCAGCCGGTCTGGCGCCCCGGCTCGCCGGCGGGCTGGGGTGATACCGCCGCCGCCTGGGCTGCGCCGGACGCGCTGCTGCGCCGGGTCGAGCTGGCGCAGCGCCTGGCGTCGCAGGCT
>SDZP01000635.1 GCA_004144935.1 Caulobacteraceae bacterium
CGCGGATGGCGGCGTGGGTCCCGGCGGTGTCCTCGAAGGCCAGGTCGTGATGGAACAGGGTGTCCAGCGCGCCGACGCAGACCACGTCATTGTGGAAGGTGCCGCCGGCGATGGCGGCCTTCGACTGGCGGGCCAGCACGGCGCCCGACGCGCCGTGGCGGCGGGCGAGGGCCTCGGAGGCCTCGCGCGTCTGGCGGGCGGGGAAGGGGCCGCTCCACGGCTCCCAGGCCTCTCTGCCCCAGACCAGCAGGTTGACGCCGGGCGCGCCGTGATCGGCGCAAAGGCGGACGTGGTTGGCGGCGCCCTCGTCGGCAAGGTGGGCGACGGAGGGCAGGGCGTCGTGGACGGCGAACCGGGCCGGATCGGGGAAGAGGGCGTCCAGCGCCCGCTTGGTCTGCTGATGCTCGAGCGAGCGGTGCAGGTTGGTGACGAGGTTGGCGGGGGTGAAATGGACCCGGCCGTCGGCGCTGTCGGCGGACGGCGTCACCGTGGCGGCGTTGGCGGCCCACATGGGCGAGGCCGAACAGGCGGCGGCGGCGAAGGTCGGGGCGTCCTTCCAGGCGCGTTCGATGACCTGGGCGTCGGTACCGCCGAAGCCGAGACGACGCAGGAAGAGGATGTTCGGCCGCTCATGCGGCGGCAGGACGAACTGGGGCAGGCCGAGGTCGGCCAGCCGCTTCATCTTGTCGAGGCCCTGAAGGACAGCGGCGCGGGGGTTGGAGGGCTCGCCGGCGTTGAGGCTGGAGGCCAGATTGCCGGGGCTGAGGCCCGCGTAGGAGTGGGTCGGGCCGATCAGGCCGTCGGCGTTGGCTTCGACGGCTTGACCGATCACGCCGACAACCCCTTGATCTCGCTCTCGATGTTCTTCACCGCCCCGGCCTCGAAGCTGGCGACCGGGTAGGCGCAATAGTCGGCGGCGTAGTAGGCGGACGGCCGGTGGTTGCCGCTGGCGCCGAGGCCGCCGAAGGGCATGTCGCCGGCGGCGCCGGTGGTGGGGCGGTTGAAGTTGACCACGCCCGCGCGGATGCGGCGGATGAAGCGGTCCCAATGGGCGGGATCGTCGCTGACCAGACCGGCGGACAGGCCGTAACGGGTGGCGTTGGCCTCCGCGATGGCTGCGTCGAAGCTGGCGACGCGGGTCACCGACAGGAAGGGGGCGAACATCTCCTCGTCCGGGACGCTCACGCCGGTGACGTCGATAATGGCCGGCTTGACGAAGGCGCCCGGCAGGTTGCCGACGGGACCCGAGGCGCGGATGACCCGGGCGCCCGCATCGATGCGCTCTTGCAGGGCGGCGAGGGCGGCGGCGGCGGCCTTTTCCGAGATCAG
>SDZP01000206.1 GCA_004144935.1 Caulobacteraceae bacterium
GCCATGAACCTGCCGGCCATCGTTGCCGCCGGACCGGGGGTTTTGCAGATCGCCGACGGCGCCGGTCTGATCCTCGACGCCGACGCCGGGACCCTGCGGGTCGCACCGGACGCCGCCGCCCTTGAGGCTGCCCAACAGCGACTGGCCACCCGGGGCGAGCGCTGTCTGGCCGCCCGCGCCGCCGCCCACCAGAACTGTGTCACCGCCGACGGCGCCCGTATCGAGGTGATGGCCAACCTGGCCTCGGTCGCCGACGCCGCCGCGGCGGCCGGGCAGGGGGCCGAGGGCTGCGGCCTGATGCGCACCGAGTTCCTGTTCCTCGACCGGGCCACGCCGCCCGGGGAGGACGAGCAGGCCGCCCAGTACCAGGCCATGGCCGAGGCCCTCGACGGCCGGCCGCTGGTCATCAGAACCCTCGACATCGGCGGCGACAAGGCGGCGCCCTACCTGCCCATCCCGCCAGAGGACAACCCGGCCATGGGTCTGCGCGGGGTGCGGGTCAGCCTCTGGCGGCCGCATCTGCTTCGCACCCAGCTGCGCGCCATCCTGCGGGTCACGCCCCGTGGTCAATGCCGCATAATGGTCCCGATGATCACCGGCCTGGACGAGCTGCGCGCCGTCCGCGCCGTGCTCGATGACGCCCGGGCCGAACTGGGCGTCAGCACGCCGGTCGAACTGGGTGTCATGATCGAGACCCCGGCCGCGGCCGCCATCGCCGACCTGCTGGCCGCCGAGGCCGACTTCTTCTCGATCGGCTCCAACGACCTGACCCAGTACGTCCTCGCCATGGACCGAGGAAACCACGAACTGGCCGGCCGCATCGACGCCCTGCACCCGGGCGTGCTGCGGATGATGGCGGGAACCGTCGAGGGCGGCGCACGCCATGCCCGCCAGACCAGCGTCTGCGGCAGCCTGGCGGCCGACCTCGCGGCCGTGCCGATCCTGCTCGGCCTTGGGATCACCCGCCTGTCCGCACCGCCCTCGGCGGTGCCGGAGATCAAGGCCCTCGTCCGCAGCTTTTCCCTAGGGCCCTGTCGCGACCTGGCCGCCCAGGCTCTGAAGGCGACCAGCGCGCAGGACGTCCGCCGCCTGTCCGCCCAGGCCTTCCCGTTCGGAGCCGCCGCATGAAGTTTTCCCTCGCCCCCATGCAGAGTCTCGGCCGGGCCCTGATGCTGCCGATCGCGGTGCTGCCGGTGGCCGGGCTGATGCTGCGGCTAGGCCAGCCTGACCTGCTGAACATCCCCTTCATCGCCGCCGCGGGCGACGCGGTCTTCGCCAATCTTGGCCTGCTGTTCGCCATCGGGGTGGCGGTCGGTTTCGCCCGCGACAACAACGGCGCGGCCGGACTGGCCGGGGTGGTCTGCTACCTTGTCGCCGCCAAGGGGGCCGAGACCCTGCTGACCGTGCCGCCCGAAGCCACCGCGGCCTTCACCGGTCCCGCCGCCGATCTGGCGACAGCCGCCTTCAAGGCCAAGGCCATCGGCAAGTTCGGGGTGCCGCTGGGCATCCTGTCGGGCGTCATCGCCGGGGTCTTCTACAACCGCTTCGGCAATCTCAAGCTGCCGGAGTTCCTCGCCTTCTTTGGCGGCCGGCGCTTCGTGCCGATCATCAGCGGCCTGGCCGGCCTGGTCCTGGCCTTCGCGCTCGGCGAAGGCTGGAGCCTGCTCAACAGCGGCATGGACGGCCTCAGCACCACCATCGTCAATTCGGGCGAGGCGGGACTGTTCGTCTATGGCGCGCTGAACCGGCTGCTGATCGTCACCGGCCTGCACCACATCCTCAACAACGTCGCCTGGTTCATCATCGGCGAGTATCAGGGCGTGACCGGCGACCTGAACCGCTTCTTCGCGGGCGACCCGACGGCCGGCGGCTTCATGACCGGCCATTTCCCCGGCATCATGTTCGGCCTGCCCGCCGCATGCCTGGCCATGTATCACACCGCCCGGCCCGAGCGCCGGGCGGCGGTGGGCGGCATGCTGCTGTCCATGGCGCTCACCGCCTTCCTGACCGGGGTCACCGAGCCGGTCGAGTTCACCTTCATGTTCCTGGCGCCGGTGCTCTACGTCTTCCACGCCCTGATGACGGGCCTGGCCTTCGTGATCATGAGCTTCCTGGAGGTGAAGCTGGGTTTCACCTTCTCCGCCGGCCTGTTCGACTATGTGATCAATTTCGGCAAGGCGACGCGGCCCCTCTGGCTGATCCCGGTCGGGCTGGCCTATGCGGGCATCTACTATGCCGTCTTCAGGTTCGCGATCGTCCGCTTCAACCTCAGGACCCCGGGGCGGGAGGACGCGGCCGAGTTGCTAGCCCAGGCCGCCACGTCGACGGCGGCCGCTTCGAGCGGCCGCGGCGAGGATTTCGTGCTGGCGCTCGGCGGCGGTTCGAACCTGACGTCCATCGACGCCTGCACCACGCGCCTGCGCCTGACCGTCGCCGACCGGGGCAAGGTGAACGAGCCGCGCCTGAAGGGCCTCGGCGCGCGCGGTGTCGTCTGGCTGGGCGACAACGCGCTGCAGGTCGTGCTGGGACCGATCGCCGACCAGGTCGCCGGCGAGATCCGCATGGCCGCTACGGCCTCGCCGACGGCCGCCCGCCCGGTCATCGATGTCGCCAGGCTGCTGGCCGCCCTCGGCGGCGCGGGCAACGTTCAGTCGGTCGGAGCCTGCTCCAGCCGGCTGCGGCTGTCCCTCACGAACACCGATGCCGCCGCCGACGCCGAGCTCAGGGCTGCGGGCGCCCGCGGCGTTGTGCGCCCGCGCCCGGGGGCCCTGCAGGTGATCCTTGGCCCGGCCGCCGAGCAGGTGGCCGGTGAGCTGCGCGTCCTGGCGGGCGCGACGGCCGACTGACCGTGTCCGACCGTGCCGCCAATCCGGCCCGCCGCCTTGACGTCCGCCGCCTTGGCGGGGAGGGCGAGCCGCTGGCGGTCATCGACGACATGCTGCTGGATCCGGGGTCTTTGGTGGGGGCCGCCGCCCAGGCCAGGTTCGCTCCGCTGGCCCCAGCCGGCAACTACTACCCAGGCCACAGGGCCCTGGCTCCGGGGCCCTATCTGGCGGCCATTCTCGAGGCCGTAAGGCCCCTCCTGCACGAGGTCTTCGCCGTACACCCGGACAGCCGGGCCAAGGCCAGTTGCCACTTCTCGCTGGTTACCCTGCCGCCTGACGATCTCAACTTGGGCCAGCGCCTGCCGCACATCGACAGCGACGACCCAGGTCGCCTGGCGATCCTTCACTACCTGTGCGGTCCTGAGCATGGCGGCACAGCCTTCTACCGCCATCGGGCAACTGGCCTCCTGAAGGTCACTCCGGAGCATTCCAAGGGCTACCTCAGCACCCTGCGCGCCGAGCTGGATCGAGATGGACCACCCCCCGCCGGCTACCTGGAGGGTGGCACGCCCCTGTTCGAGGAGATCGAGCGGATCCCGGCGGCGTTCAACCGGCTGATCATCTATCGCGGCTGCCTGCTGCATTCCGGCATCGTCGATTCGGCCCGCCTCAGCCTCGACCCGCGCGTTGGCCGACTGACCGTCAATACCTTCCTCACCCCGCGCTGATCTAAACCTTGGCCGGCATCCTGACCAACGGGGCGAGGCGCCGAGAGTGGCGGTGGCGGCCCTCACGGCGTCGAAGTCGTCGGAGGGGCAGAGGCCGTTAGACAGGGTGTCGATCCGGCCCGTGCGGGCCAGGGTCATCATCAGAGCTGAACGCGTCCCGGCGGGCCGTGGCCGGGCCTTGGTCCAGCAGGCCGGATGTCTACCATGCCTTCCAGGCGACGCTGATTCCCCGGCTGCCGCTGGCCGGCAGCCTCGCCGGCGCGCTGTCCAAAGGCCCGCCCGAATGACGTCAGCCCCGGTGGTGGTGATCGGTGAAGCCCTGATCGACCTGACGCCCGGGACCGGCGGCGGCTTGCAGCCGCATGTCGGCGGCGGACCGTTCAACGTCGCCCGCGCCATCGGCCGGATGGGCCGGGCGGTCGCCTTCGGCGGCGTCGTCTCGACGGACCGGTTCGGCGACAGCCTGGCGGCGGCGCTTGAGGCCGACGGGGTCAGCCTGCACCCGGGCCTGCGCGATCCGCGCCTGACGGCGCTGGCCCTGGCCGAACTCGACGGGCAGGGCCAGGCCGCCTACCGCTTTTATGTCGCCGGGACGGCCACCGAGGGGCTGACCCCCGACCTGGCCCTGGCTTGCGCGCCGGCGGACGTCAGCGCTGTCTACGCCGGCGGCCTGGGGCTGGTGCTTGAGCCCCTGGCCGCGGCCAGCGAGGCGCTGGTGGCCTCGCGGGCGGGCAGGGCGCTGGTCTTCGTCGACCCGAACGTCCGTCCGGCCGCCATCCCGGACATGGCGGCTTTCCGCGCGCGGCTGGACCGCGTCCTGGCCAGCACTGAAGTGGTGAAGGTTTCCGACGCCGATCTCGAGGTCCTGGCGCCGGGCGCCCCGTCAGAGTCCGCCGCCGAGGCGTTGTTGGGCCAGGGCCCGAAACTGGTGCTGCTGACCCTTGGCGGAAAAGGGGCTGTCGCCTTCGGGGCGTTCGGCCGCATCGCCGTCTCTGCGCCGCCGGTGCGGGTGGTCGACACCATCGGGGCCGGCGACTCGTTCAGCGGCGCCTGGCTGGCCCATTGGTTGGCGGCGGGGGCGGACCTGGCCGACGCCCGGGCGGTGTCCGCCACGACCCGCTACGCCGTTCGCGCCGCGGCGTTTTCCTGCGAACGCGCCGGCGCCGCGCCGCTGACCGCGGACGAACTGGCCGCCCGGGACTGAGTCGTCCGGCGGCCTGCGAAAGCTCATTGGATAAGTTGGAGGCCCGACCCGGAATCGAACCGGGGTGCAAGGATTTGCAGTCCTCTGCGTAACCACTCCGCCATCGGGCCTTCCGTTCCTCGACACTGGCGGTGCGTCGGGGAGGCGGTTCGCTATCAGAGGCGAGCCGCGACGACAAGCATTAGCGATGCTTCCATTGCGTTCCCCTTAAGGCCGGACCTATAAGCCGGGCCAGCAAACGCCGCGTCTTTCCGAGGGATTCCATGGCCGCCGATTTCGCCGCCGCGCGCGAGAACATGGTCGAGAGCCAGGTCCGTACCGCCGATGTCACCGACCTGACCATTACCGACGCCTTCCGGGCCGTGGCCCGCGAATCCCTGCTGCCGGCGGCCAAGGCCCACGCGGCCTACGCCGACACCGAGATCGAGTATGCGCCGGGCCGCTACCTGATGCGGCCGCGCGATATCGCCAAGCTGCTGCAGACCCTCGGCCCCAAGGCCGGCGAGCGGGCCCTGGCCATCGCCGCCCCCTATGCGGCGGCCCTGCTCGAGCAGATGGGTCTGAGCGTCACTCGTCTCGACGGCGACGACCTGACCGCCGTCAGCGGCGGCCCCTATGACGTGATCCTCAGCGAAGGCGCCGTGACGGCGGTTCCGGAGGCCTGGACAGGTGTGCTCGGCTTGCACGGACGACTGGGAATCGTCGAGCGGACGGGTCCCGTCGGCCGCGCGATGACCTATGTACGCTCCGAAGACGGCGTCGGCGGCCGTTCGGTGTTCGACTCGGCGGCCCCGCTGCTGCCCGGTTTCGCCCCGAAAGCCGCTTTCGCCTTTTAGGACTATGACCTGCGACGGTTCGCGACTTTGGCGTGAACCCGTCAACGCTGTAATCCTGCGGCAACGTTCGTGCGTGAAAAAAGCTTAACTGGTCGCGACTGGCGGCGAGACTTACAGGCGATCATATAACGGGCGGCGTTGTCGCCTCTGGGGATAGTTTCGATGTTCAAGAGCCGTAAGGCCGGACTTTTGGCCGCCATCTGCACCGCCGGGATTATCGCCGGCACGGCCGCGCCGGCGTTCGCCGAGTCGCTGGCCGATGCGATCGCGCTGGCCTACCAGACCAACCCCACCCTGCGCGAGCAGCGGGCCAACCTGCGCGCCCTCGACGAGACCGTCGTCCAGGCCCGCTCCGGCTACCGTCCGGACATCAGCGCCAGCCTCAGCTACGGCATCAGCTATGACCGCTTCGGATCGCCGCAGGGCAACATCCTGACCGGCATCAATGACGACAGCCGCGGCTCCTCGACCAGCGCCGGCATCACCATCGACCAGCCGCTCTACACCGGCGGCCGCGTCCGCTCTCAGATCAACGCCGCCCAGGCCGACATCGAGACCGGCCGCCAGAACCTGCGCACGGTCGAATCGAACGTGCTGAGCCAGGTCATCCAGTTCTACGTCGATGTCCGCCGCGACATCGAATCCCTGCGCATCGCCGACGAGAACGTCGCCGTTCTCCAACGGCAACTCGACGAGGCCCGCGCCCGCTTCGAGGTCGGTGAAATCACCCGCACCGACGTCGCCCAGGCCGAAGCCCGTCTGGCCGCCTCCAAAGCCCAGCAGTCCAACGCCCGCGCC
>SDZP01000636.1 GCA_004144935.1 Caulobacteraceae bacterium
TCCACTGGGTGTTGTCGAGCACCAGCTGCTCGCCGCTGTTGCCGGCCACGGCGGTGTTGCCGGCCCCGTAGGCGCTGACCTGGGCCGCGCCGAACTGGTAGGCAGATCCTTCCGCCTGGCTGCGGACGTAGGCATTGTTGACCTGCTGGCTGGTCACATCCAGCAGCGGGCCCTGGTTGAAGACATTGGCGCTGTTGCCGGCGGCGGTGGTGTTGGTGATCGCCGTCTGGACATTGCCGTAGGCGGTGAACTTGCTGGCCTGGACCAGGGCGCCGTCGTTGGTCTGGCCGATGGCCAGCCGCTGAGCCGAGTTTGTGTCCCCAACCGAGCTGACGTTGTTGCCGACCGCCACGCCGCTGATGGCGCTGGTCCCGCTGACGTACTGCATGATCGCGCCGCCATCGGCCAGCACGTCCGCGCCGCTGGTCTGGTTGACCCGCACGCCGGCAGCGCCGTTGGTCAGGCCGAGCGTGGCGTTGTTGGCGATGGCGGTGGTGGCGGCGGTAATGTCCCCCGCCTGCGCGGCGTCGCCCTCGATCTGGGTGCGGGCGGTGATGTTGTCGCTGAAGGTGGCGGCCTGGGTGATCACCCCGGTGACGGTGGCCTGGTTGATGCCGACGTCGGCGGTGTTGCCGAGCGCCGTGGTCGAGATGGCCGTGTCGGCGCCGAGGCTGGTATCGACGTTGACCACCGACTGGGCGATGACGGAGCCGACCAGCGTCTGGTTGGAGGTCACCGCCATGTCGGTGCGGTCGCCGTAGGCCTGGACGCTGTTGCCGGTCGCCGAGGTGGACTGGGTGGCCCCTTCCTCCACGGTGACGATGTTCAGCGTGCCCGAGGAGAAGACATCCCCGGCCTGGACCTGGTTGTTGATGACCTCGCTCGGGTCTTGAGCCCAAACCGCGCTGGGAAGGGCGCTAGTAGCGGCCCCGCAGAGCGCGACCAGCATCGCCATCGCGCTTGTCGTTCCAACGGTTTGGATCTTCGCGAGTTTGCGCATTGTTGGTTCCCAGGTTGTCGTAGGCGGGGGTGAAGCCGCCGGTCATGCCGGTCGTGCCGTCGCCCGAGAGCGGGTCGGCGGTCAGGCAGGATTGCGGGCCGGCCATGCCGTAGAGGTTGGCGGTCATCTCGACCGTGGCCCGTTCGATCAGCGAGCGCACGGCCAGCTGCAGCGGCTCCTGCGCCCCGGCCCCGGCCGAGACGTCGAAGATGTTGCCGTTCAGGAAGCTGAACAGGCCGATGCCGACTTCGCGACCGACGATCTGCTTCTGGTAGCTGATGACGTCGACCACCTCGGTGGTGCGCACATTGACCAGCCGCAGGTCGA
>SDZP01000207.1 GCA_004144935.1 Caulobacteraceae bacterium
CGGGAGAACCTGACCACCGGATCGATCCTCGTCGAGCGGCCGCGGGGCGGACGGGCGGCCGCTCGACGAGGATCGATCCGGTGGTCAGGTTCTCCCGTCCATAGATCGAGGCGTCGATCTGCCGGGCCTTGAGCAGGCAGGCGGCGGCCCCGATGGCGGAGATGATCGCCACGACATAGTTCAGGTTGTCGTTGATCTGGCCGACGCTGTTCCACAGGGCGTGGATCACCGAGGCCGCCAGGTAGCCGATGCCGATCAGCTGCCACTTTTGCCGGGGCCTCAGGACCGCCAAGCCGATGAAGTAGCCGAAGATCGCCGAGTAGGCCATGTGGCCGACGGCGCCGCCCAGGGTCCGCGGGATCAGCAGCAGCATGCCGCCGGCAATCCCGCTCCCGTAGTCGCCGGTGCCCTTGAGGATCTTCAAGGCAATGTCGGGGACGTACTGGAACGCCGTCTCGCTCATGATGAAGCCGGCGCCCGCGAACAGGCCGAAGACCACGCCGTCGAGCGGCCCCCGCACGTGAAACAGCTTGTAGAACAGGTTGTTGGCCAGGGCGGGGGTCTTCTTGACCGCGACCAGCACGAGGAAGGCCCCCAGCAGGATGGTCGAGGCCTTGAGCAGCTCCTCCAGCATCCCGGCTCCGAAGAACATGCCGATGAAGGCCTGGAGGAAGGGCATCCTGGCCTGTGGGTCGATGTTGCCTGGCAGGATCATCCGGAACGGGATGACGTAGAGGTTGAAGATCGGCGTGCCCGTCTGGATCGCGCAGATCAGGAAGGTCACCAGGAACGGCCAGATCGGCCGGTTTATGCGGCTGTAGGCGTAGATGCCGAGCACCGTCAGCATCAGCAGCACGAAGATCGTCAGGGTGACGAACAGCTGGAAGACCGCGAAGGACTGGGCGCTCGGCTTGCCGAGAATCGCGCCCAGCGCGCCGAACATGAAGGTCGAAACGATCCCGGCGACGATCATGAACAGGAAGAGCGGGCTCTTCAGCAGTTTGATGTTCTTCGACCGGAACGGCATCATCTCCGACATGCTGGCGTCATCGTGGTCCCTGGGGACCGGCGGCATCATCCGCTTCTTGGGATCCTTGCTCATCGTGGGTCTCTCTCAGGTGGTCTTGGGTTGGGTGCGGATGGCCAGGCAGAGGGTGGCGTCGTCGCCGCTACCCTTGCCGGACAGTTCCTCCAGCCAGGCCGGCAGGCTGCTCATCAGCTCGACCCAGTCGGAGCGGGCCAGGTCGCGCAGGCGCGCCACGGCGCCCTCGAAGGCGGCGTCGTCGCGGTAGGACTTGGAGACGCCGTCGGTGGCCAGCAGGGCGAAGTCCGGCCAGTGGGCCTCATCGGTCCGCCACAGGCTGGTGACCCTGAAGCGGGTCTCGGCGTCTTCCTGGCAGAGGGAATAGGTCTCCTCGCCGACCAGGCCGGCGTCGGAGCGCAGGGCCCGTTCGATGCGGCCGTCGGGATAGCCGAGCATCAGGTCGCCATCGCCGATCTGCAGGATGGTCAGGGCATCCTCTTCGGCTGCAAGCGTCAGCAGGGTCGCCCCGTAGGCGCCCAGGCGCGGACCGGTCAGCAGGGCGGCTTCCTCGGCGCTGTAGGGGCGGCCGGCGGCGTCGGCGTCCACGGCCCGGCGCCAGGCGCGCAGGATGTCGCCGGCCAGCGCCGCATTGGCCTCGTCGGACTCCGGCTCGGCGATCAGCCGGGTGAGCCGGGCGATGGCCTGTTCGACGGCGATACGGGCGCCGTCCGCTGAGCGAAAGTGGGCGCGGGCGCCGTGGCCGTCCGACACCGCCCCGACCACCCGGGCCGCGACGCCGGCCGGCGGATGCCAGGCCAGGGCGTCCTGGTTCGGCTTGCCCGATCTCAGGTGGGACGCGCCTCGCACCGAGGCCCCGCCGATGGTCCAGATGGGCGCCATGCTCACGCGTCTCCCTGGGCGGTCGCGCGCGCGCTGATCCGCCCCTTGTTGCGGCCAAAGTCGATGGTCGCCCCCGGCAGCACCCGCACCACCTGGCCCGGCGGCACCGTGTAGGACGCCCCATCGCCAAGGATCGCCCGCCAGGGTTCGCCGGTCAGATTGCGCAGGCCGATGCGGTCCGGATGCTGCGGATGGGCTTCAACCCGGCCAGCCGTGGCTCCCGCCAGCTTGCGGTCGAGGACCTCACCGTCGAGGGTCTGGCCGACGGTCATCGCCACCAGCCGGTCGCGGACCTGCAGGAAGGCCGGCGGGACCAGCGGCTCGGCGCAGGCCAGGCAGCGGTCCAGGACGCCGGGCGCGCCGGCGGCGTTGGGCTCGGCGACATGGTCGAAGCCGCAGGCGGCGCAGGCGAAGCTGGCTTCCTCGACGATGCGCAGGGCGCCGCGCCATTCGGTCTCCAGCACCCGCGAGGCCGGATCGTTCAGCCCCTGGCCGAAAGCCCGTTCGAACAGCGCGCGCAGCCGTGACGGCAGACTGTTCCAGCGCGCCACCAGGGCGTCATGCAGTCCGGGAACCGGCCCGTTGGCGGCGTCGTCCGGGTCGAACAGGAACAGGGGTTGCTCGCCGTACAGCCGCATCTCGGCGGCGGCGTTCAACAGCTTGGTTTCCGCCTCGCGCCGCCCGTCCAGCGGATGCCAGCCGAACAGGGTGTAGAAGAACAGCACCGACATCGAGAACAGGTCGGTGCGGCTGTTGGGCAGGGCCTCGCGCCGCACCACCTCGGGGGCCATGAACTTGCGGGTGCCGTAGATGCTGGCGTCGGCCCCGTCGATGTTGACGTTGTCGTTGTCGCAGATCAGCACCCGGCCGCGCCGCGGATCCAGGAAGATGTTGCCGAAGTTGACGTCCTGGTAGCAGAACCCGTTGGCGTGCAACTGCAGGAAGCTGCTGGCCAGCTGCTGGCAGATGGTCGCCCGGCGAGCCAGCGGCATCTCCAGCCGGCGCGGCGGCGGAGCGATCAGGTCGCGGATGCTGACATAGTCGTCGCTGCGCAGCAGCATGACGTAGCCGAAGCTCTGGCTGGCCGGGATGTCGACCAGGTCCAGCGGCCAGAGGAAGTCCTCGGTCGGCGCCCCCCGCCGCACGGCGCGGTCCAGCCGCGAGCGCAGGCTGGTGTCCAGCGCCGCGTAGTGGGGGTGATACCATTTGAGGGCGAAGGTCTGGCCGTCGAGGCCGACGCTGTAGACCTCGCCCTGACCGCCGGCGCCCAGCAGGGCGCCGACCTGGCCCCGGCGGCCGCTGGTGGTGGCGAACGCCTGGCCCGGGCGCAGAAGACCGCTCTGGGAGCCGCTCATCGCGCCCTCCCCTGCCCAGCAGTCTGACGGTCCCGATGGCCCACCCGCAATCTCCCTCTTTAAGGGTAGGCGTCGGCCGGCCGGAAAACGGATCATCGTCCGTCGAACTTTTTTCGCCGAACCCCGGATTTCGCGTCTAGGCTTGGGCTGTGATCAGGAGATGTCGCCGGTGTCAGTGGGCGAAAGCGCAACCAGCCTTCAACTACTGCAGGCCTGGCGGTCCGGGGATGACCGGGCGCGCGACCAGCTGTTCCAGCTCTTCTATCCGGACCTGGTGCAGGTCGCCGCCAGCCTGCTGCGGCGGGAATCCAGCGTCTCCCTGGCCTCCGGCGACCTCGTCCATGAGTCCGTGCTGCGGCTGATCCGGCTTCGCCAGATCGAGTGGGAGGACCGCTCGCACTTCATGGCCATGGCCGCCCGCTTCATGCGCCGGGCCCTGATCGACCATGTCCGCGCCAAGCAGTCGGACAAGCGCGGCCATGTGAAGGTGGAGCTGACCACCCGCTTCGCCGGCCACCGGCCGCTGGATCTGCAGAATCTCGACAACGCCCTGGTCCGCCTGTCGGCCATCGATCCGGTCATGGCCGATATTGTGGAGATGCGCTACTTCGGCGGCATGACCACGGAGGACGTGGCTCAGGTGCTGCACGTCAGCGAACCCACCGTTAAGCGCCGCTGGAACACAGCCCGGGTCTGGCTGCGCGAAGCCCTGGACAACCCGGCATGAAATCCCGCGACCTCGAGATCCGCGCCCTGGCCCTGCTGGAGGACGCGCTCGACCAGCCGTCGGACCGGCGCAATGCCTGGATCGAGGCCCGCACGGAAGACGACTACCCGTTGCGCGCCCGCATGAAGCAGCTGCTGGCCGCCAGCGCCGAACTGTCGGAGCAACTGCTGACCGGCGGCGCGCCGATGGACAGCTTCGAGACCCAGGCCCCCGAGCGGGTCGGCGCCTACCGGATCGTCGGCCAGGTCGGACAGGGGGGCATGGGCGCCGTCTACCGGGCGCAGCGCGACAGCGGCGACTTCGACCATACCGTAGCCATCAAGCTGATCCGGCCGGGCGCCCTGTCGATGGCCCTGATCGAGCGCTTCAAGCAGGAACGCCAGATCCTGGCTGAACTGGCCCATCCCAACATCGCCCGCCTGTTCGACGGCGGCACGACGATGAATGGGGAGCCCTTCATCGTCATGGAGCTCGTCGACGGCCTGCCGATCGACCGCTGGGTCAACGAGCATCACCTGAACCTGCGCGGCCGAGCGAAACTGTTCCTGACCGTCTGCGACGCCGTGCGGTTCGCCCACCAGAACCTGATCGTCCACCGCGACATCACGCCGCCCAACGTCCTGGTCACCGCCGAGGGCGTCGCCAAGCTGATCGACTTCGGCATCTCGAAGCCGCCGGAGGCCGGTGACAGCGGCCGGGCGTCCGGCGCCACGCTCAGCGGCATGAGCATGACCCCGGGCTTCGCGGCCCCCGAGCGCATGTCCGGCGCCTCGGCCACCACCCTGACCGACATCTATTCGCTGGGCCGGCTGCTGGGGACGCTGATGGAGGGCCAGCCGGCGTCGGCCGACCTGACGGCGATCGTCAACGAGGCCACCGCCGCCGAGCCCGAAGCGCGCTATGCCTCGGTCGACGCCCTGATGGACGACCTCGAGCGCTATCTGAGCGACCGCCCCGTGGCGGCCAGGCGCGGCGGCCGGCCCTATGCCATCGCCCGGTTCGTCAGCCGCTATCGCTGGCCGGTGCTCGGCGCCGCCGTGGCGCTGGCCTTGATCCTGATGGCCCTGGCCCTGGCCCTGATCTCCTACGCCGGCGCCGAGCGGGCCCGGGCGGCCGAGGCCAGGCGCTTCGACGAGGTGCGCACCCTGGCCGGCTTCATGCTGTTCCAGCTGAACGACGACCTGGCCCGCACCCCCGGCAACACCGCCGCCCGCGAGAAACTGGCCTCCAAGGCCCAGCAATACCTGCAGGCCCTGGCGCAAAGCCCGGGCGCCGACCCCCGGCTGCGCCTTGAGACCGCCCGCGGCTTCGTCCAGCTGGCCAAGATCCAGGGCGTGCCGCCGGAGCCGAACCTCGGCGACCGCAAGCTGGCCATGAACAACCTGACGCTGGCCGAGCGTCTGGTGAAGACCCTGGCCGCCCAGGGCATGCCGGCCAGCGACTGGGCGCCGGACCTGGCCCGCGCCCATGTCTATCAGGGCCTGATCCTGGCGCTGGGCGAGACCCGGATCGCCGACGGCGACAAGGCCCTGAAAGCCGCCGACGTGGTGCTGAACCAGGTTCCGGCCACCCAGCGATCGGAGGCCTGGCGGCTGACGCGCGCCCTGCTGCTGCGGGCTCAGGCGGAGGTACGGTTCCTCAACGCCGAGGACCCCAAGGTCGTCGCACTCGGCGACCAGATGGCGACCGAACTTGCCGCCTGGCCGCAGGCCCAGCGGTCATCCCGGGACGGCGTCGAACAGGCGGCCTACGCCGAGTTCTACCGGGCCAGCGGCCAGTTCTACGTCACCAGCGGCGACTTCGGCATCCCGGCCATCGTCAAGGGGCGCGACACCATGCGGGCGCTCGACCAGCGCTGGCCCAACGACCCGGCGACCCTCTACGCCCTCACCTATCTGGACTATTCACTGTTCGCGTCCGCCGCCCGCGCCGGCCAGCCGGAGCTGTCGTTCAGGGCCATTACCGACGCCCGCGCCAGCGTCGACAGGCTGCTGACCCTGGAGTCCAGCGACAGCTCCCTGATCACCCTCAAGCGCAATATCGAGCAGGCCTACGCCCAGGACCTCGCCAACCGCGGCCGCTTCCCCGAGGCCATCGCCGCCCAGCGCAAGGCGCTGGCCGATGTCACCGCCCAGCTGACGCCCGAGCAGCGGGTCAGCACCCTGACCGACATGGCCTGGTCGGAGATGCAGCTGGGGGTCATCGCCCGCAAGGCCGGCGACCGCACCCTGACCTGCGCCAGCTACGAGAACGCCCTGACCCGCTTCCAGTCCGTCGCCCGGCGCGCCGAACTGACCGGCTTCCACAAGGGCTTCCTGCCGGGTCTGACCGCCAACGTCGCGCGCTGCCGGCAGGGACTGCCGCTCAGCGCGC
>SDZP01000637.1 GCA_004144935.1 Caulobacteraceae bacterium
CGCGGTGCCCGGCAGGGGCGCAAGGCATCGCCCAGTTCATGCCGGGCACCGCGAATGAGCGCGGCCTCGCCGATCCGTTCGACCCCGAGGCGGCGATCCCGCATTCGGCCGCCTTCCTTGCCGCGTTGAAGAACCAGTTCGGCAATCTCGGCCTTGCCGCCGCCGCCTATAATGGCGGGCCGAACCGCGTCGCGCGTTGGGTCGAGCGCGGCGGCATGCTGCCTTACGAAACGCAGGCCTATGTCCGCTTCATCACCGGCCGCCCCGTCGAGGAATGGCGGCTGGGCGCGGGCGAGGCGCCGCCGCCGGCGACGCGGGAGGAGACCGATTGCCTCGCCACGGTCGCCTCGATCCGCATCACCGCGCCGGCCGTGCTGGTCGAGGGCGCCTATGGGCCGTTCGGCGTGCAGCTCGCCGGCAATACCTCGAAGGCGCGCGCCATCGCCTCCTATCAGCGTGTCGCCGCGCGCTTCGCTTCGCTGCTGTCAGGCAAGCCCACCATGATCCTGGGCTCGGCAGTGCCGGGCCGGGGCAGGGGCCGCTTCTATCGCGTCAGGCTGCCGGCGCAGAGCCTGCGCGAGGCGACATTGGCCTGCAATCGCCTCCGCCAGGCGGGCGGGGCCTGCCTGGTGTTGCGGAATTGAGGAGAAGCTCCGTCATTCCGGGGCATCGCGTAGCGATGAGCCCGGAATCCAGAGCCGATGCCTTCCCAGCAATAGGCACTGCGGTCACCATGGCCAACGATGAGCGTCATCGGTTCTGGGTTCCGGGCTCGCTGCTGCGCAGCGCCCCGGAATGACGGCGGAGGTTTACAACCCAACCCGCCCCCAGCCGGGCAGCTTCAGCGCCGGCCGCTGCAGGTCGAAGCCCGCCACCAGGCCGAGCAGGTTGATCTCGATGCCCTCGACCCAGCCGAAGGTGACGCCCGCTAGCCCGTAGAGCGAGGCTTGCAGCCCAGTGCGGCTCGGCGTCCAGCCAGCATAGAGGCCGTTTTCGCGCCAGTCCTTGCCGATCGCGGTCGGCGGCAGGGCACGGCCAAGCTCCGGCACTTCGGAAAGGATGTGCTGGACGAAGCTGTTCGAGTTCGGCCCAGGCCAGGCGGCATAGGAGCCGTAGTCGCTGTAGCCGTAGCTCTTCACGGCCTCGCGGATCCGCGGAATCAGCGCCTCGGCCGCCTGCCCTTTGATCTCGCCGACCAGCTCCGGGACATTGCCGTACCAGCGGCCATCGGCGACGCGGACGTTGACACGCACCGGGTTGCCCCAGCCGACAACGTCGAAGCGGGTATAGGCCGAGGCGCCCTTTTCTTTCACCACCACCCAGGAG
>SDZP01000638.1 GCA_004144935.1 Caulobacteraceae bacterium
CCCATGTAGACCACGCAGGGCAGGCCGAAGCGGGCGCAGACGGTGGCGGTGGCCACCCCGTGCTGGCCGGCCCCGGTCTCGGCGATGATCCGCGTCTTGCCCATGCGGCGGGCCAGCAGGATCTGGCCGAGCGCATTGTTGATCTTGTGCGACCCGGTGTGGTTCAGCTCGTCGCGCTTGAAGTAGATCTTCGCGCCGCCGAAATGGTCGGTCAGCCGCTCGGCGAAATACAGCGGGCTGGGACGGCCAGTGTAGTGCTTGTGGAACCAGCTGAGCTCGTCCTGGAAGCCCTGGTCGGCCTTCGCCGCCGCATAGGCCTCGCCCAGCTCCAGCACCAGCGGCATCAGGGTCTCGGCGACGTACAGGCCGCCGAACTCGCCGAACTTGCCGTGCGCGTCGGGCAACGCGTTCCAGTCGTTAGGTTTATTGGGGGCGTTCAAGTCGGACTCACAGGCTGCGGACGGCGTCGAGGAAGGCCTTGATCAAGGCGCTGTCCTTTATCCCCCGCCCCCGCTCCACGCCAGAGGAAACGTCCGCGATCGGGGCATTCGAGAGGCCCAGCGCCTCCTTGACGTTCCAGGGATCGAGCCCGCCGGCCAGGAAGTGGGGCCGGGCGTAGCGCTTGCCGGCCAGCAGGGTCCAGTCGAAGCGGGCCCCCATGCCGCCGGGCAGGTCGCTGCCGGTCGGCGGCCGGGCGTCGAACATCAGGTGGTCGGCCAGGCCGTCCCATCTGTCGGCCCGGGCGATGTCGGAGGCGTCCGACACCGACAGCACCTTGATGATGCCCACGCCGGTGCGGGCGCGGACGGCCTGGGCGCGGGCGGGCGTCTCGTCGCCGTGCAGCTGGATGAAGTCCGGCCGCAGGGCCTGGGCGATGTCGTCGAGCAGGGCGTCGGAGGGATCGACCGTCACCGCCACCAGGGCCGGCGGGCGGCGCGGGCCGTCGCGGCGGGCCTGCTGCGCCAGCCGGCCGGCGGCCTCGGGCGAGACATAGCGCGGGCTCTTCTCGAAGAAGTTCAAGCCGAGCCAGGCCGCCCCGCCGGCGACGGCGGCCTCGACGGTCTCGGCGGTGGACAGGCCGCAGATCTTGGCGGTGGCCATCAGAATGCCCTGTACGGATCCTTCTCCCCTTGGGGGAGAAGGGGTCGGATGAGGGGTCGCACCGGCCCGTCCGGCCTGGCGGCGACCGCCTCAACGCAGCTGAACCTCCGGCGCGACCCCTCATCCGGCGCTTCGCGCCACCTTCTCCCCCAAGGGGAGAAGGATCCGTACAGGGCATTCTGATGGCCACCGCCAAGATCTGCGGCCTGTCCACCGCCGAGAC
>SDZP01000639.1 GCA_004144935.1 Caulobacteraceae bacterium
ACCAGGCGCTGCTCGACGCCGGGCTCACCCAGGTCGCGCGCCTGCTGCAGCAGCCCGCCGCGCTGGACTTCATCGCCGCGCGCGTCGTCGAGTGGCTCAAGAAAGACCACCCCTGGAAAGAGAAACTGCTGCCCTCCGAATGGATCGGCGAGCACGCCGCCGACATCGTCGCCAGCGGCGTCGACAGCCTGCTGGGCGACGTGGCCGGCGACCCCGGCCATCCGCTGCGCCGCAGCTTCGACGACGCCGTCACCGGCCTCATCGAGCGCTTGAAGACCGACGATGAATTCCTGCAGCAGGGCGAAGCCATCAAGCGCTACCTGAAGACCGACGAGGCGCTGGGCCGCTACACCGACGGCCTGTGGGCGTCCGTGCGGGACTGGCTGCGCGCCGACCTCGCGAGCGACGCATCGGTGCTGCACGACAAGGCCCGGGCCGCCGGCCTGTGGCTGGGCCAGGAACTGTCGCGCGACGACGGCCTGCGCGAGGCGATGAACCAGCAACTGGAGACTGCCGCCGAAAAGATGGCGCCGGACTTCGCCCGCTTCCTCACGACCCACATCCGCGACACGGTCAAGAACTGGGATGCGGCCGACATGTCGCAGCAGATCGAACTCAACATCGGCCGGGATTTGCAGTGGATCCGCATCAACGGCACGCTGGTGGGCGCGGGCGTGGGACTGGTTCTGTACCTCGTGTCGCATGCCGGGGCCATCGCCGCTGCCCTGCGCGGCTGAACCGGCCTGCCGCCCGGGCTGCGCGGGGTCCTGTCGGTCCGGCCCATCCGGTCGTCCGATCCCGCCGGCGGTGCAGAGGCATGACCGGCAAACCCTCGGACACGGTGCCGGCCGGATGCGGCCGCGAGAGCGGGGAGACGCCCAGGGGCGCTCGGCAGCGCCCTCGGACGCCCATGTGGCGGGCTTATTGCTTGCTCCCCTGCGCATGCCGTCTTCCCAACCGACCCCCGCCAGAGCCGCCACCGAGTGGCGCGCCCAGGAGCTGCTGCTCATGAGCGAGGTGATGCGTCTGGTCGGCAAGAGCCTGGCGCCGGAAATCGTCATGCGGGAGATGCTGCACCTGATGTCGGAGCTGCTCGGGCTGAACCGGGGCCGGGTGGTGCTGGCCGATTTCGTCGGCGACATCGCGCTGGAAGGCCTGGCGGACCGGCCGGCGGCGCCGAGGCCGGGCGGCGCGGCGCCGGGTTCGGCCATCCGCTACGCCTACGGGCTGACGCGGGCCGAGATGGCGCGCGGCCGCTACGGGCCCGGCGAGGGCATCACCGGGCGCGTGCTGGCCACGGCGCAACCCATCATCGTGCAGG
>SDZP01000640.1 GCA_004144935.1 Caulobacteraceae bacterium
TCGGCATCGTGCTGATCATCTACGTCGCCCTGCTGGGCCTGACCGGCTGGCGCCTGATGGACACCCCGTCCGGCTTCATCCCCGAGCAGGATCAGGGCTTCCTGATCGGCGTCGTCCAGCTTCCGGCCGGATCGTCGCTGGACCGCACCGAGGCCGTCATGCTGCGCGCCAAGGACATCATCCAGTCCACCGAGGGCGTCGAGGGCACGGTCGCCTTCGCCGGTCTGGACGGCTCCAGCTTCTCGTTCGGCTCCAACGCCGCCACCCTGTTCATCCGCCTCGACAAGTTCGAGGACCGGGGCTCCAAGGAAACCAAGGCCGCCGCGCTCGCCGGGGCCATCACCCAGGCCACGGCCGGCATCGAGGAAGCCAACATCTTCGTCATCGCCCCGCCCTCCATCCAGGGTCTGGGCACCGGCAACGGCTTCAAGATGATGGTTCAGGACAGGTCCGGCGCAGGCTATCGCGCGCTGGAAGGCGCCACCTTCGGCATGATGGGCGGAGCGGCCCAGAATCCGCAGCTGCAGCAGGTCTTCTCGACCTACAACACCGCCTCGCCGCGCATCGCCGCCGACGTCGATCGCGACAAGGCCCTGATGCTGGGCGTCCAGCCGTCGGAGGTCTTCTCGACCCTCGGCATCTACCTGGGCTCGTCCTACATCAACGACTTCAACATGGCCGGCCGCACCTATCGCGTCACCGCCCAGGCTGAGCCCGCCTATCGCGACGACCTGGCCGACATCGCCAACCTCAAGGTCAAGTCGACCTCGGGCGCCATGGTGCCGATCGGATCCTTGGCCAATCTGCGCCAGGACTCCGGCCCGTCGCGGATCGTGCGCTTCAACCTGTTCCCGGCCGCCGAACTGAACGGCCAGGGCGCGCCCGGCGTGTCGTCCGGCGAGGCCATCGCCAAGATGGAGCAACTGGCGCAGGCCACCCTGCCCGACGGCTTCTCTTATGAATGGACCGAGCTGGCCTATCAGGAGAAACAGGCCTCGGGCGGCGCCGGCATGATCTTCGCCATGTCCGTGCTGCTGGTCTTCCTGGTGCTGGCCGCCAACTACGAGGCCTTCACCCTGCCTCTGGCGGTCATCCTGATCGTGCCGATGTGCGTGCTGGCGGCCATACTGGGGGTCAACGCCCTGGGGCTCGACAACAACATCCTGGTCCAGGTCGGACTGGTGGTGCTGGTGGCGCTGGCGGCCAAGAACGCCATCCTGATCGTCGAGTTCGCCAAACAGGCGGAAGAGGACGAGGGCATGAACCGCTGGGACGCCGCCGTCTCGGCCGCCCGCACCCGTCTGCGGCCGATCCTGATGAC
>SDZP01000641.1 GCA_004144935.1 Caulobacteraceae bacterium
GCTACGGCCGCAACCCGCCCCACGCGCAATGGCCGGGCCGGGCGCGCGAGCCGTACTCGTAAAGCGACTCCATGCTCATGTGGCGCATCGGGAAGGCCTGGGCGCCGATGATCTCGGACAGGAAAGTCTCGGAAGCCGGATCGCCGTGCAGCACGCAGTTCTCGCCGCCCTCCTCGTAGTTGAGGACGAACTGCAGGGCCACGCGCGCCCGGCCCGGCCATTGCGCGTGGGGCGGGTTGCGGCCGTAGCCGGTGAGGTCGCGCGGATAGTTCGAGTAGGTGTCCATGGCGTCCGAAAGAGGCAGGTATATCGGCGATCATATATTGCAGGAAGCACAAGGGTATATGATTGCCCGCATACTTCAACTCATCCAGCTGATATGGGCAAACTTTCCACCCACGTCCTCGACACCGCCCATGGGCGTCCCGGGGCCGGCGTCCGGGTCGAGCTGTACGGCGTCGACGCCGGCGGCCGCACCCTGATCAAGTCCGAGCTCACCAATGCGGACGGCCGCTGCGGCGCCCCGTTGCTGGAAGGCGAGCTGCTGCGCCCCGGCCAGTACGAGCTGGTCTTCCACGCTGGCGACTATTTCGCCGCCCAGGGAGTAGATTTGCCTTCGCCGCGTTTCCTCGACCGCATCACGATTGCTTTCGGTATCGCCGACAACACCCAGAACTACCACGTGCCGCTGGTGATGACGCCCTGGTCCTACTCTACCTACCGGGGCAGTTAGGATATTGCCCGCCATGCACGCCGCCGCCCTCGATACGCCCGAGCTGCCGCCACGTCCCGGCATTGCCGCCACCCGCATCGCCATCGGCCTGGCGCAAGGGCTGGTGCTGCACCTGCTGTACCGGGCGGCGCTCGACCTGGCCTGGCCCGCCACCATGCCGCGCCTGTTCGTCCCGCTCCTGATGGTGACGCTGCTGGTGCCGGTCATCGTCATCAACGGCCTGGGACAGATGACGCCGCGCCGGCTGCTGCTGTGGGCCGCGGGCGCCGCCGGCATCGTCGCCGCCCTCGCCTTCTACGATGTCTGGCGCATGGAAGGCGCCTGGCAACCGCCCAACGGCCCGAAGCCGCGCGGCCCGGAACCCTCGCCGCAGCTGTGCGTCTTCCTCGCCGCCGGCTTCTTCATCGCCCATGCGCTGGTGCTGGCCGCTGCGCTGGAAGGCCGCCGCATCGCCAGCTACGGCGCCTACTTCGAGATCGCCTGGAAGCTGGGCGTGCAGCTGGCCTTCAGCGTCCTGTTTGTCGGCGTCACCTGGCTGGTGCTGCAGCTCGGCGCGCAGCTGTTCTTGCTGATCAAGCTGGACTTCC
>SDZP01000208.1 GCA_004144935.1 Caulobacteraceae bacterium
TACTCGCCGTGAACCGGCACGCGGGTCCGCTCCGCCAGCTGCACCACGCCGGTCAGCATCGAAGGCGCGCTGATCGTGCGGGGGGCGGGCGCGGGACCTTATGGCGCCGGCGCCCTGACCGGCGTGGTGCAGCTGGCGGAGCGGACCCGCGTGCCGGTTCACGGCGAGTACGAGGTCTTTGCCGGCGAGCGCGAGAGCTATGGGGCGCAAGGCGCCTTCGCGGTCGGGGACCTGTTCCTGGCCGGGGGTTGGCAGAAGACGGCCGGCTGGACGCCGGTGCGGGCCGGTCGCGGGGCGGCCGACGAGCCGCTGGCCTACGAAGCGCTGTCCGGCGTGGTGCGCTATGCGCCGCAGGTCGCCGGCCTGGATATGGCGATCCGGGCCTCGGCCTATGAGGAGAGCCGTGACAGCGGCCTGGCCGGGGCCAGTTCGAGGGCCACCGGGGCATCAGCCTCGCTGGCCGTGGCGGGTCGCTCGCCGGGACTGGGGACAGAATGGCGGCTGCAGGTCTGGAGCCGGGTCTCCGACCTGGAGAACAGTTCGGTCGCCGTGGGGGCGGGGCGGGCGACGACGACGCCGGCCAACGAACAGTATGCGACACCGGCCGTCGGGATCGGCGTGAACGCCGCCCTGCGGATGGATCGCGGGACCGGCGGCTGGGAGGTCGGCGGCGACTTCCGCTATGCCGAGGGCGAAACCCGCGAGCATTTCCGCTTCATGGCCGGCGACTTCACCCGCGGCCGGGTGGCCGGCGGGGCCCAGACCGTGGGCGGTGTCTACGGCGAAGCCTGGCGGGACTTCGGTCCCTGGCGCCTGACCGGTGGCGGCCGCATCGATCACTGGGCCAGCTTCGATGGCAGCCGGCGCGAGCGGGACCTGGCCAGCGGCGCCCCGACCCTGACGTTCACGCCGCGAGACGCCGATGGCTGGCAACCGACCGCCCGGGTCGGTGCGCGCCGCGAGGGGCCGCTGGTGCTGCGGGCGGCCGCCTACGCCGGCTTCCGGCCGCCGAGCCTGAACGAGCTGCATCGGCCGTTCCGGGTCGGCAACGACGTCACCGAGGCCAATGCCGAGCTCGAGCCGGAGGTGCTGTACGGGGCCGAGCTGGGGCTGGGCGGAGATGGCGCTCGCGGCGAAGACTGGCTCTGGAGCGCCACCCTGTTCACCAGCCGGCTGGAGGGGGCCATGACCAACGTCACCATCGGCGTTGGCCCCGGAACCTTCCCGATCGCCGGCTTCATTCCGGCCGGCGGCGTGCTGCGCCAGCGTCAGAACGCCGGCGACATCGATGCGGTCGGCGTCGAGGCCGAACTGTCGCGGCAGTGGGGCGAGGCGTTCGGCCTGCGTCTGGCCGGCGCCTGGACCGATGCAGAGGTGGACGGCGGCAGCGTCGCGCCGCAGCTGACCGGCCTGCGCCCCGCCCAGACGCCGAAGGTCAGCGCCACGGCCGATGTGACCTGGCGGGTGGCGGAGCCGCTGAAGCTGACGGCGCAGGTCCGCTATGAGGGCCAACGCTGGGAAGACGACCTCAACAGCCGCTCCCTGGGCGCCGCGACGACGCTGGACCTGCGGGCCGACTGGCGACTGTCTGGCAAGGTCGGGCTGTGGCTGGCGCTGGACAATGTGACCGACGAGGCGGTCGAGACCGGACAGACCGCGGACGGTATCGAGAGCTTCGACGCCCCGCGCGCGGTGCGCATCGGCCTGAGGTTTACGCCCTGACGTCCAGCGCCCTGGCCAGGAGGTCCAGGCTGGTTTCCAGGCAGGCGAGTCGCACGGCGGCGCGACCCCGGTCGCCGTAGAACTCGACGTGCGTCCGCAGGCCCCCCTCGCGGGTGGCGCAGGCGAAGTGAACAAGGCCGACGACGGCCCCGGCGTCGTTGGCGTCGGCATAGCCTGTTATCGACAGGGTGATGTCTGCGTCGGAGGCCTTCAGCGCGCCACGGGCCATGGCGGCGGCGACGGTCTGACTGACGGCGCCCTCGTCCTCCAGCATGCGCGCCGGCACCCGCAGCAGTTCCATCTTGGCCGCTGGCGTATAGGCCACGAAGCCGCGCTCGAAGGCCTGCGAGCAGCCGGGAACATCCGTCAGTAGCGAAGCCAGCAGGCCGCCGGTGCAGCTCTCGGCGGTGGCGATGGTGCGATGCTGATCGCAGGCGGCCTGAAGCACCCGCAGGACCTTTAGGTCGAGGGCGAGCGGCAGGGCGGGGGCAAGGGCTTCGGTGGCGCTCACGGACGTGGGGTCCCGTCGACTTCGGTCCAACCGTCCTAATCGCTCCGCAAACGGTTTGGTTCCGGCTTGACCCGCGGGCCGCGAGAGGGTTGCTGGGACGATGGCGAGTCTCGACGGCAGGACGGTTCGGGTGGCCGGCGCGGGCGTGCTCGGGCTGTCGATCGCGATCGAACTGGCGCAGGCCGGGGCGGCGGTGACCGTCCATGACCCCAGTCCCGGGACCTCCGCCTCCATTGTCGCCGCCGGCATGCTGGCCCCGGTGTTCGAGGCGGTGCTGGACCCGGTGGCCAAGGGCCATTTCCCCCTGCTGATGGCCGCGCGCGACCTCTGGCCGGCCTTCGCCGCGCGCACCGGGATCGTTCTGGACCGGGCCGGGGCCACCTACGCCGGCGAGCGGGCGCTGGAGGTGCGCAAGGCGGTTGCGGGCCTGGGGGTGGCCGGCGAGGCGCGGCCCGAGGGGCTGTTCGTGGCGGAGGACTGGCGGCTGGACGCCGAACCCGCCCTGGAGCAACTGCGGGCGGTGGCGAAGGGCCTCGGTGTTACCTTCGTCCAAGGCGCCCTGGACGAGGTCGACGGCGAGGCGGTGGCGGCGACCGGTTGGCAACCGGTCCGCTGGGCGCCGGAAAGCGCCGTGATCTCGGCGATCAAGGGCCAGATCGGCAAGTCCGCCGTCGGGCCCCTGGCCGAGCGGGAAACCGGCCTGGTCCAGCGCCGCGACGGCGGCTACATCGCGCCGGCGGCCGGCGGCGCCCTGGTCGGCGCGACCATGGAGCGGGGCCGCACGGACCTGACGCCCGACGACACCCTGCTGGCCGTGATCGAGCGGGCGTTTCCCGAGTTGATGGTCCAGGGCTACATGGCCAAGGCGCTGGTCGGCATCCGGGGGGCGACGCCGGACGGGCTGCCGCTGGTGGGCCAGAGCGTCCGGCCCGGCGTCTGGCTGGCCATGGGGGCGCGGCGCAATGGCTGGTTGCTGGCTCCGCTTGTGGCGGCGATGACGCGGGCGTATCTCGCGGGCGAGGATCCGGGGCCTTGGGCCGCGGCTCTGGATGCGCGCCGATTCACGGCGCAGGGACAAGAAACGTCGGAGGATTGATGTCGGGGTTCTGGCTGACCGAGGAGCAGGAGGCGATCCGCGAGGGCGTCACCAAGGTGATGGCCGACTTCGCCGACGAGTACTGGCGCAATGCCGACGAGACCGGCCGCTTCCCGGAGGAGTTCGTCTCGGCCATGGCGGCCGGCGGATGGCTTGGCGTGGCCATGCCGGAGGAATACGGCGGCGCGGGCCTGGGGCTGACCGAAGCGGCCATCGTCATGCAGACGGTGGCCCAGTCGGGCGCGGCCTTCACCGGGGCCAGCGCCGTGCACCTGAACATCTTCGGCCTGATGCCAATCGTGAAGTTCGGCACCGACGAGCAGCGCCGCCGCCACCTGCCGCGCACCATTGCCGGCCAGGACAAGGCCTGTTTCGCCGTCACCGAGCCAAACAGCGGGCTGGACACCGCCAGTCTGGAGACCCGGGCCGAAAAGCACGGCAACGGTTACCGGATCAATGGCCGGAAGATCTGGACCACCATGGCCCAGCGGGCCAACAAGATCCTGCTGATCGCCCGCACCACGCCCAAGGAGCAGACGGCCAAGCCGATGCAGGGGCTCAGCCTGTTCTACACCGACTTCGACCGGGCCCGGATCGACGCCAAGCCTATTCCCAAGATGGGCCGGAAAGCCGTTGAATGTAATATGCTTTTCATCGAGGACCTGCAGGTCCCGGCCGAGGATCTGATCGGCGAGGAGGGCAAGGGCTTCCAGTATCTGCTGGCCGGGCTGAACCCGGAGCGGGTGCTGTTCGGGGTCGAGGCTGTGGGCATCGGCCGCGCCGCCCTGGCCAAGGCGGCGACCTACGCCAAGGAGCGCATCGTGTTCGGCCGGCCGATCGGCCAGAACCAGGGGGTGCAGCATCCGCTGGCCAGATGCTGGGCCGAGCTGGAGGCCGCGAACCTGCTGGCCTTCAAGGCCGCCGCCCTCTACGACGCCGGCCGTGACTGCGGGGCCGAGGCCAACGCCGCCAAATACCTGGGCGCCGAGGCCGGTTTCCGGGCTGCCGAAGCTGCCGTGCTGGCGCACGGCGGCATGGGCTACGCCAAGGAGTACGATGTCGAGCGATACATGCGCGAAGCCATGATCGCCCGCATCGCACCGGTCAGCCGCGAGATGATCCTCAACTTCATCGCCGAGCGCGTGCTGCACCTGCCCAAGAGCTACTAGCCGCTACTCCTCAAGCCGGAAGGTCATCGGGATGCGGACGTCGGCCCCTTCGACCGGCTGGCCGTCGACGGTCTGCGGCTTCATCCGGAAGTGCTTGGTGACCCTCAGGGCCGCCGAGCCGAAGCCGTATTCGGACGGGGTCTCACTGAGCACGGTGCAGTCCCGCACGGCGCCAATGGCCGTGACCTTGCAGTTGAGGGTCGCCGTGCCGGAGATGTTCTGGCGCAGGGCCCGGTCGGGGAAGGCGTTGCCCATCTGGGCGGCGGTGGGCTTCTTCAGCCAGTCGGGCCGGGCGATGACGGCCGGCGGACGGGGCGGCTGGATCGGACCCAGACTCTCGATCTCGCCGGTGACGATGGTCTTTGGCGGCTCAACGGATGGATTGATGATTTCCTTCGGCTCGACGGGAAGCGGCGGGACCGTCGCGTTGAGGTTCGGCATGGGGATGTGAATCTTGCGCGCCGTCGTGCGCGGGGGCTCGGGATCTGGGTTGGGCTTGGGCTCTGGCGGCTTCACCGGCGGCCGTTCCATAGTCAGGGGCACACCTTCGTCGAACGCCGCAACCGGCATGACGAACTTCTTGTAGGCCATGTAGGCGCCGACGCCGGTATGGGCGGCGACCGACAGGGTCAGGGCGACGACGAACGGGGTGCTGAGGCGCTTGCCGGGGCGTGGACCATCGTAGGCGGGGAAGGGGTGGTCTGAGAGGGCGGCGACGGACATGTCATTCCTCCGGGGTGCGGCGATCCGGAATGGATCGGGAATGACACATGTAAGCCATAGGAGTTGACGTGTGTAAAGTCACAAAACGACAAGCGTAAAACTGGGTGCCGCAGGCGGTTGCGATCGTGGTTAATCAGGCCTTAACCGAACCGGCCCAAACAACGGGGCATGGCGGTAGAGTCCATCAGAGGGGTCGTCGAATCGGCGATCCAGCGGGCGTCCGAGGCGACCGGCGTCGATTTCAGCTTCCTGCTCGGCACGGCCAAGCGGGAGAGCGGACTGCGGCCCAACGCCAAGGCGCCGAGCTCGTCAGCCGCAGGGCTTTTCCAGTTCATCGAGCAGACCTGGCTGTCGACGCTGAAGCAGCACGGCAGCAAGTACGGCTACGCCCGCTATGCCGACCTGATCACCCAGGGCTCGGACGGCCGCTACCGCGTTGCCTCGCCCGAGGCGCGGACGGCGGTGATGAACCTGCGCTACGATGCGCGGGCGGCGTCCCTGATGGCCGGCGAGCTGACCAGCGACCACGCCGACTACCTGCGCGGCCGCATCGGCCGCTCGGCGACGGCGGGCGAACTGTATGCCGCGCACTTCCTGGGGCCGAAGGGCTCGGCCCGGCTGATCGAGGCGGCGCGGATGCAGCCGGGGGCCAGCGCCGCCGGCCTGTTTCCCGACGCGGCGGCGGCCAACAGGACCCTGTTCTACAAGGCCGGTCGGCCGGTCAGCGTGTCCGAACTCTACAACAACCTGACCGCCACCGGCGGCGCGGCCACGGCGCTGCGGGAGAAGACGCCGGAGCGCGATCAGGGCTTCCTGCAGTATGCCGCCCGGCGAGGCGACCGGCAGGCCGAGGAGGACGCGCTGGTGGCGCTGATCCTGCGCGGCTCGCAAGGGTCGGAAGGACGGGGCGGTGGTTCCGGCCTGGCCGGGTCGGTGTTTTCTTCCGAGATGTTGCGGGTGCTTTCGGACTCCCGCTGATCGGCGAGCGCTTAGGCGGAACGTCAGCGGCCCGCACCCGTTTTGGTTGTCTCCCGGCCACAGGCCGGCGCAGCGCTGAAGGCCCTGACGATGACCGAAAAACCCGTTGCCCCCAAACCCGCCCCGCCGACAGACACGGCCCATGAG
>SDZP01000209.1 GCA_004144935.1 Caulobacteraceae bacterium
CTGCAGGTATTCGTCGGCGGCCTTGGGCACCACGTCGCGGTGCAGGCGCTTGGCCGACTTGGGGCTCTGGAAGATGTAGTAGGCCAGGCTTTCCGGCGTGCCGAAGGCCAGCCATTCGTCCATGGTCAGGCCGTTGCCCTTGGTCTTGGAAATCTTCTGGCCGGTCTCGTCGAGGAAGAGCTCGTAGTTGAACCCCTCGGGCGGCACGCCGCCCAGGGCCTTGCAGATCTGGTTGGAGGCCTTGACCGAGTCGATCAGGTCCTTGCCACTCATCTCGTAGTCGATGCCGAGCGCGGTCCAGCGCAGGGCCCAGTCGGGTTTCCACTGCATCTTCACATGGCCGCCGGTGACGGGGACCTCGGTCAGCTCGCCATCCTCGTCCTCGAACAGGATGGTCCCCTTGTCGACATTGCGCTCGATGGTCGGGACCTGCAGCACGCGGCCAGTCTTCGGGCTGATCGGCAGGAAGGGCGAGTAGGTCGCGCGGCGCTCTTCGCCCAGAGTCGGCAGCATGACCTTCTGGATGGCGTCGAAGCGTTGCAGCGCGACCAGCAGGGTCGCGTCGAAGACGCCGCCACGATAGCAGTCGGTCGAGCTGACGAACTCGTAGTCGAAGCCGAAATTGTCGAGGAAGGCCTGCAGGCGGGCGTTGTTGTGCGCGCCGAAGCTCTCATGCGTGCCGAAGGGGTCTCGGACCACGGTCAGCGGCTTGCCCATGTCCTCGGCCAGCATCTCCTGGTTGGGCAGGTTGGGGGCGATCTTGCGCAGGCCGTCCATGTCGTCGCTGAAGCTGATCAGCCGGGTCGGAATGGCGTCGTCAGTCAGCGAGCGGAAGGCGGCGCGGACCATGGTGGTGCGCGCCACCTCCTGGAAGGTGCCCAGGTGCGGCAGGCCGGACGGGCCATAGCCGGTCTCCAGGATGACGGGTTTGGCGAGCGCCGGGAGGGTGGCCACCGCCTCGGCGGTCTTGCCGGAATTGATCAGGGTGACGGCGAGATCGCGCTCGGCGTCGGACAGGCGGATGCGCAGGGTGCGGGCCAGCAGGTTGCGGGCCTGCTCGAACGGCCAGGCCTTGGCGTCGCGGGCGAGGGAGGAGAGACCTTCAAACATGGCGGGGCGATTAGGCCGCGCGGCCGTTGGGGTCAATGTTTGGCGGCCCAGAGGCTGTCATCCTGCGGCGCCGCAGGATGACAGTTAAAGGGCGCCGAACAGCGCCCGCGCCTCGTCCCAGCTGCTCACCACCCGCTCCGCCCCCGCGCCCAGCAGGCCGGCGTCGGCCCGATGGTCCAGGTGCCCGCCGCCGGTGAAGCCCCAGACGGTCATGCCGGCGGCCCGGGCGGCGGCGACGCCGTTGACGCTGTCCTCGATGGCCAGGCTGCGAGCCGGATCCACCCCGAGCCTGCCGGCGGCATGCAGGAAGATGGCCGGATGCGGCTTGCCGTGGGCGACGCGGTCGGCGGAGTAGATGTGGGGATCGAACAAGGCTTCCAGCCCGACCTTGGCCAGCTTGCGATGCAGGGCGTCCTCGTCGGAGCTGCTGGCGACCGCCCGGGGAAGGGCCACCGCCTCGACGGCGGCGTGGGCGCCCGGCACGCATTCGAGCCGCTCGTCGCAGGCGATGCGCGACAGTCCCCGCACGGTGCGCAGGAAGGCCTCGGGCAGAGGGGCGCCGAGACGTTCGCGATGCTCGGCGTCGAGGGCGGCGACATAGGTCCGCTCATGCATGCCCATGAAGCGGCTGCGGTAGTCGTGGGGATCCCAGGTCAGGCCGTAACCGGCCAGGACCTCCATCTCGATGGCGTGGTAGATGACCTCGGAGTCGATCAGGACTCCGTCGGCGTCGAAGATGACGGCGTCGAACATGGCCGGGGTTTAGCGACGAAGAGGACTGGCGCAAGCCATTTGGCGTTGCCTACTGTTACCGGCGGAGGCGTGCCATGAGCGACAACACCATACCTACTCTGTCAGCCTGGACGGGCGGGCTGGCGGCGTTGACGGAGTTAGCCCGGCGGTTCTACGAAAAAGTTCCGGATGATCCGGTGCTGGGCCTGGTCTTCGCCGGCATGGACCCGGCTCATGCGCGGCATGTGGCGGCCTTCATCGACGAGGTGTTCGGCGGGCCAACGGCCTATACGGACGGGGGTGGAACCCACCACGCCATGATCCTGAAGCACATGGGCCGCGGCCTGACCGAGGCGCAGCGGCAGCGGTGGATCGCCCTGATGCTCGAGACTGTGGATCAGGCAGGCTTGCCTGCAGACCCGGAATTCCGCGCCGCCCTGGTGGGCTATCTGGAATGGGGTACGCGGCTGGCCGTCATCAATTCGGCGCCCGGCGCGGCGCCGCCGGCGGAGGACGCGCCGATGCCGGTCTGGGGCTGGGGGCCGCCGGGCGGTCCCTACCTCGGCTAGCGGGCGGCCGCGAGGCATTCACGGCGCAGGGCCTTCAACGCCCTGACCATGTCGCCGCGCATCGCTTCGCGCGTCAAGCTGGCTGGTATGGCGGGGTAGGGTGAGGCCGCCCGATTGGTGTAGCTGACGCGGGTGCCGCCGCTCGGCAGTACGGTCAGACGCCACTCGCCCTCGCAGACCTTCACGTCGCCGCCGGTGCATTTGAACGTGATGCGCCGGACCGGCTCGTAACTCGACTTGAAGACCGAGCGGACCTTGGGGACCAGCGGCGGGGCGACGACCATTTCGCGGACGTCCCAACTGCCGTCGGCGGCCCGGTCAAGAACCTTGCAGCTCTGGACATTGGGGGCCATGCGCCTGGCTCGCTTGCAGTCGAGGATGACGTTCCAGACGACGGCGGGCGGGGCCTCGATGTCGACACGCCCGCGCACGATTCCGGCCGTGCCCCCCGGGTCGTGGGAAACCTCCGCGAAAACGCCCGTCGCGGCGACGGCGATGAACAGCACAGCCCACATGGCGATCACGCTAGCCCCTTTTGACGTCGTGGGAAGAGGCGGCGTCCCCTGCGAAAGGGGGGATCAGTCGATCCGGTTCCTCACCAGGTCGTCGACGACGGCGGGGTCGGCCAGGGTCGTGGTGTCGCCGAGATTGGAGACGTCGCCCTCCGCCACCTTGCGCAGGATGCGGCGCATGATCTTGCCCGAGCGGGTCTTGGGCAGGCCGGGCGCCCACTGGATGGCGTCGGGGGCGGCGAAGGGGCCGATCTCCTTGCGCACCCAGAGCACCAGGGCCTTGCGCAGGTCCTCGGTCGGGGGGGCGTCGGCGTTGAGGGTGACATAGGCGTAGATGCCCTGGCCCTTGACGTCATGCGGCCGGCCGACCACGGCGGCCTCGGCGACGTCATGGTGCGCGACCAGGGCGCTTTCGATCTCGGCCGTGCCCAGCCGGTGGCCCGAGACGTTGATGACATCGTCGACCCGGCCGGTGATCCAGTAGTAGCCGTCCTCGTCGCGGCGGCAGCCGTCGCCGGTGAAGTACTTGCCCGGGTAGGTCGAGAAGTAGGTGTCGAAGAAGCGCTCGTGGTCGCCATAGACGGTGCGCATCTGGCCTGGCCAGCTGTCGGTGATGCAGAGGTTGCCGCTGACCGCGCCGGAGAGGACCTCGCCCTCGGCGTCGACGAGCTGCAGCTTCACCCCCGGGAGCGGCTTGCTGGCCGAGCCGGGCTTGAGGGCCGTGGCTCCGGGCAGGGGGCTGACCAGGCAGGCGCCGGTCTCGGTCTGCCACCAGGTATCGACGATCGGGCAGCGGCCCTCGCCGACCACCCGGTGGTACCAGAGCCAGGCTTCCGGATTGATCGGCTCGCCGACGCTGCCGAGCAGGCGCAGGCTCTTGCGGGAGGTCTTCTTCACCGGCTCCTCGCCGTCCCGCATCAGGGCGCGCAGGGCGGTGGGGGCGGTATAGAAGATCTCGACCTGGTGCTTGTCGATCACCTCCCAGAAGCGGGAGACGGTCGGGTAGTTGGGCACGCCTTCGAAGATCAGGGTGGTGGCCGCGTTCGAGAGCGGACCGTAGACGATGTAGCTGTGGCCGGTGACCCAGCCAACGTCGGCGGTGCACCAGAAGATTTCGCCCGGCCGGTAGTCGAAGACCAGCTCATGGGTCCAGCTTGCCCAGGCCAGGTAGCCGCCGGTGGTGTGCAGCACCCCCTTGGGTTTGCCGGTCGAGCCGGAGGTGTAGAGGATGAACAGCGGGTCCTCGGCGTTCATCGGCTCGGGCGGGCAGACGGCAGAGGCGGCGTCGCGCAAGGGCTCGTAGGCGACGTCGCGGCCCTGGTGGGGCAGCCATTTCGCGCCGGTCCGTCGAATGACCACCACCTTCTCGATCTTGGGGCAGCTTGTCAGGGCCAGATCCACATTCATCTTCAGGGGGATCGTCTTGCCGCCGCGCAGGCCCTCGTCGGCGGTGATCACGAAGCGGCTGTCGCAGTCCTTGATGCGGCCGGCGATGCTGTCGGGCGAGAAGCCGCCGAAGATCACCGAATGCACGGCGCCGATGCGGCTGCAGGCCAGCATGGCGTAGGCCGCCTCGGGGATCATCGGCATGTAGATGGTGACTCGATCGCCCTTCCTGACGCCCTGGTCCTTGAGGACATTGGCCATGCGGCAGACCTCTTCATGGGCCTGGCGGTAGGTGATCTTCGTCGACTCGGACGGGTCGTCGCCCTCCCAGATGATGGCGATATCGTCGGCCCGGTGGGGCAGGTGGCGGTCCAGGCAGTTGACGCTGACGTTCAGCACCCCGTCCTCGAACCAGCGGATATGGAAGTCGGCCTTGGCGAAGGAGACATCCTTCATCTTCGTCGGCGGAGTGATCCAGTCGAGGCGGCCGGCCACGCTGGCCCAGAAGGCGTCCGGGTTGTGCTCGACGGCCTGCCAGGCCGCCTCATAGCCGGCGGCGTCCATGTGCGCCCGGGCGGCCCATTCGGCCGGAACCGGAAAAACCTGCTCTTCGCTCATGGCGCGCTCCTCTTGTTGGCATCGGGAGTATGCGGGCGGGCCGGAAGGCGCAAGCCGGTGACGTTGCGTTCACCAAAGGTGACGCACCCGTCATTTTTTCTTGACCTTTGTCCGCCCAAGTGAGCACTGTTCACATTGCAGAGGCCCGGCACAGGGTCCGCACCCTTTTGGCCGGAGGATCAGCTGATGACCGACAAGAACATCACCAAAGACGCCATGTACGACGCCGTGGCGCCCGACGATTTCGAGTCGATGCTCGAACTCGACCGCTACGGAAACCGCTCGACCGCCTTCGACAAGATTATCAGCGCCACCCACGACCACTTCTGGGATCCGCTGGACAAGGCCTACATCGACTTCGACGAGCCCTTCGACATGGAGAACGAGCCGCTCGTTCCCGAGGAATTCGTCGTCGCCCTGTCGACCGACTACGTCTCCAACCACCTGTCGGACCCCAAGATCCGCACCCGCTTCATCAACGACAGCACCCTGCGCATCTTCTCCTCGATCCTGCACGGCGAACAGGGCGCGCTGAACCTGTCGGCCAGCCTCTGCCATGTGCTGAAGGACCAGGGCGCGCAGGAGTACGCCGCCAACCAGACCCGCGAGGAAGCCCGCCACGTCACGGCCTTCGCCAAATACATTAAGGCCCGCTGGGGCCGGCCGGTGGAATGCGGCCCGACCCTCAAGAGCCTGCTGGTCGAGATCATCGGCGCGCCGGAGGTCTACAAGAAGATCATCGGCATGCAGATGCTGGTCGAGGGCCTGGCCATGGGCGCTTTCGCCAGCCTGTACAACGCCATCAACGATCCGCTCGGCAAGAAGCTGCTGCAGCTTGTGATGACCGACGAGGCCTTCCACCACAAGTTCGGGAAGATCTGGGCCGACCGCACCGTGCCCAAGCTGAGCGCCGAAGAGCACGCCATCATCGAGGACTGGGCCGCCCACTGCTTCCAGGCCGTGCTGTTCAACCTGGTCGGCCCGACCCAGCAGCGGGATCTCTACGAGGCCTACGGCCTGGATCCTGAAAAGGTCATCGCCGAGTTCGCCCAGATCATGACCGACGACACCCGTCGCGAGAACATGAAGGAGCAGACCAACATCTTCCGCGTGCTGGTCAAGACGCTGCTCAACGCCGGCATCATCACCGAGCGCACCAAGGCCTTCTACGGCATGTATGTCGACCTGGAAGAGCTGCGGCTGGAAGGCGACCGGATGGTCGGCGACGACATCGCCGAGGACGGCATCCGCTACCTCCAGGAGATTAACTTCAAGGACAAGGGCAAGCCGATCAGCATCGCCGCCGAGTAGTCCTTTCCAGCCTCCACGGCTTGAAGCAGACTGTGAGCGCCCCGGGGAAACCCGGGGCGTTTTCTTTTTGGATCAACGCCCTAGATTGCGCCGCATGAAGATCATTCC